>JAFYBQ010000040.1 GCA_017540085.1 Synergistaceae bacterium
CCCCCAGTTCGAATCTGGGTGCCGCCTCCATAAATCCATTCTCACAGAAAATTTCCCATTGACGCAAAAATTACAGGCTACCTTTCTTCCTGTTGCACTGTCTGCACAACATCTGGCAGTTTTCCGGCGTTGTGTGTCCTCCCCGGCTCCACGGGGTAATGTGATCTGCTTCCATCTGCTCAATGCCGAAATGTTTTCCGCAGAATTTGCAGAGTCCCTTCTGCCGTTCGTATACCTGACGTTTTATCTTTTCGCTGAATGGCCGAATGTTTAAGTGTCTTTCATGGCCGTCAATGAGATACTCATAGATTCCCGCCGGGCGCGTTATGTCGTCATCGTCAAAAAGTTCAAGCACCCTCGCTTCAAGTTCGTGTGCGTCAAAAATTTTGTCGTGAAAATTATTGTAGTAATATCCCCAGTTTAGGCCACGCATTTCTTTGTGGTAAACAGGAAAAAGACTCTGTACCCAGTTTATGACGTTCTGAAAGTATAGCCATAATCTTTCCGCGCCGGAGTCCTGCTGATGATTCGACATGCAATGACAGATAATATCATCGTCGCTTTTGCCCGCTATGTGTTCGGACTCAGCGTACCATTTCAGGACGGTCTCTAAATATTCCTGTCGTATCGGGTCTCCTGAAAGATATTTTCCGGCGAAAATCTGCGCAGGTGAATTGCGCTTGCTGAAGCGGCGTTTTGCGTCCGTAATCCATGCGCCCGGATATATAGCGTTGCGGAGTTCCTGAGGCGTTAATTGTTCCCCGGCAATGTTCACGATCTTGAACCAGTCGCGCTTCTCGCTGTCAGTCCCTTCACAGAAATATATCATTAGGGGATAAGAGAAAATTTTTTCCTGCTCGTCATTCGCAAGGCTCGTGAAATTGAAATTGTTGACGGAAAAAACGCCCTTAATGTATTGGCATATGCTTATAGTTCTCTGCTGGCCGTCGAGCATCTCATACTTTCCGCCGTCATTCACAATCCAGTACATAACATTCAGGGGGAAATCACTAAGGATTGAGCGTATTACGTCATCGCGCTGTTTGTCGCTGTAAATAAATTCGCGCTGGAATGGAGGACGGATATTCAGCCTGCCATTGTAGGCCCAGACTCCGCCCTCTTCCGACTCGGTGTAGCCCTCGGATATTTCGCGCACGGTGATTTCATGCAGTGTGATTTTCATATTCAGACATTCCCAAGCTCTTTTTCAGCTCATCACCCGTTATGAATATATGACAGTCCGGGTCATTCTTTATTTCGCCGATCATCTCTAAGTCAAACTCGTCCGGCTCCTCTTCGGGAATCAATGCCCATCTCGCAGCCTCGTCAAAATTACTGCTGATGAAATCCCACAGCCTTGACGCTTCCTCATCGCTCATTACACGCGAGGCCGTTATGTTTCTCCGCTGAAGTTCGCCTAATTTCGGTTTAGGGTGATAGTCAAGCACATTCATTTTCTTTCTCCTCCCTTGTATACCTCTCCGCGAGGCTTTATGCGGTATATGAGAATCACGTTGCCTAAGTCATCAAATATGACTCTGTATATTCCGACACGCAACCGCCATCCCGGCTGCCCTTCCATTTTCTTTATGTCGCCTTTTCCTTCGGGGATTTTTTCTATTGCGCTTATTATACGTTCTCTTGTCTGCGCGTTCTGCTTCATCAGAAATTTCTGCGCCTGCTTCGAGTACTCTATAACTTTCATGACGCTTTTTTTCTTTCACGCCTGGCCGCTGCTATTTCGGCTTCTATTTCCTCGTCTGACATATAGCCCCTCTGCCTCGCAATTTCGCGCATACTCTCGAATGCTTCCATCGCCCTCGCACGGATTATCGCCTCTATTATGCGTTCAGGATTGTCGCCTGAAATATCGAGCATAAGCAGAACGGGTTTTCCGTCATCCGTAAAAACTGCGCCGCCTCCGCTGTACTTCTCCATCAAGCCGCGAGCCGCTACAGAAATTTCTTCACGCGGTATATATTCGTATGTTGTGTTCATTTGGGACTCTCCTTTCACGCCTCATTATAGCCTGTTATATGAAGTCCGCTATCTTTCGGATAAAGAGTCTTCTGTAAATATTCCTGCCGTTAATTTTCGCGTTTCGTGATGTGCCTTCTATGTGGCATGGCGGGACTCCTTCAGCAAAATTTGTACCTGACATTCCGAGAATCTCAAACTGTTTCGGGTTGTACTTGTCGAGAAAAGTTATCGGGACTCCCATTATGCCGTCATAGTCATACGGAATTTCAACGGTCTTGCTGACTTCTATTGCATCGTAATTGTCATAGTGTGGAAATTTTGACGGGTCTTTATGGTAGCTCATCACAAGAATCATTGTCTCGTTGTGGCGGTTGTGTTCGAGATTCGTGAACCATCGAACGCCCTTCACGCGAATGAATCGCCTGCCCTCATCATCGACCCCGCACCCGGCTGCCTCAAGCGGATATGATTCAGGGACGTGAAATTTCCTGTCGCCGCTGTGAATCGTAACGCCCATCCACATTTTATTCTGCATGATTAGCGGGAAAACTTCTTTATACGTTACTGCGTTGATATTTCCGAGAACGATAAATTTCTTGCCGTACTTCGTGAGGAGGAAAATATATTCGCGCAGGAGCGAGTGAGGCGGATTAGTCGCTACTATGTCGGCTTCCTGCAGGAGCTTCACGCATTCGGGACTCCGAAAATCCCCGTCCCCGTCAAGAACCCGGAGTCCTCCGCCTACACCGTGCTGCAAGATATATTCAGCGTCAAGAAGATCCGTGCGTCCGTCGCCGTTGTAGTCCTTCATGCACTCAATCACCGCGCAATAGGGCTTGCGACTCGGGGCGGGAGTCTCATCGTCAAAAAGCGATAACTGTCTCTGCGCTATCGGGCTTCCTGCGTAACATGTCGCGATTAATTTCTTGAGACCGATTGTGTTGAAGAACAGCGCGAAATACTTGAAGAACTCACTTTCATACGGATCATCGCAATTACACAGTACAGTTTTTCCCCTGAAATGTTCCCGGTAATACCGCATTTCGTTTTCGATGTCGCTACGTGAAGTGTAAAATTCATCCTGCCTTGCGCGAGCCGCTTCCTGCAATGCAAAATTTTTCGACACTGTAACAAATCCTCCTTGTTGGGAATGTATAATGATAACAAAATTCCAGGAGGTAATAAAAATGTCAGCAAAAAAAATTCTTGTGCTGATTCTGGTTATGGCTGTGTGTGCTCCGGCAATGGCCAGCAATGTTGAAGTATGGCAGGATCCGAACGTGAATTTTTCCGGGCTGAAGAAAATTTTTGTCATGCCTCCGTCTTTTACGCTCAGAGCCGGGAATCAGCTTATGCCTCAGAAACAATTGAGGGCGGATTTCTTTTCGTGGACTCTTGAGGGGATAAAGGCGGCTTTCGGTAAGAGGAGTGCGCTTCAGGTGAAGTATGTCGACTCGGTCGTGGAGGATATGAAGTTCATTCACGGGGACAAGGTTTCGCCGACAAGTGCGGAGTTCTTCAAGTGGGCAGGGGAGATCGGCTACACGGCGTATATTGTCGCTGACATAACGCAGGAATTTGTTACGGAACATATCCCAGAAACTACGAGGACTTACACCGTGTACCGCGAAATACAGAGGCGCGATTCCCGCGGGCGCGTCATTGAGACGATAACAATCCCGGAAGAGAAGACAGAAATTATCCCGGCGCATGATGTTACGTACCTGCATACCGTCAGCAGGCCGAGACTCTACAGCACGAAAGACCCGAACGGCGACTATATCGGGGCGGTGAACTATGACATTTACCGGGAATATCAGGGCGGGCCGGTGATGAAGGTTGTCGAGAATATCACAATAGCTTCAACAAAGAATCTTTTCGCGGGGAAAAAGTAATCCGTTTACGTAGCTGAAATATTATCCCGGCATGAATTGTGCATCACGGTAATTTTCGCTATGATTTTATCATCAATTCTGCGTAATTTCGCAATCCTTTTACGGAGGTATTCAGCCATGAAGAAATACTCTCTATTGTTTTTCCTCGCGCTAGTGTTATGGGCAGTCCCGGCGGACGCTTTTCATCACTGCTCTACACGTTCTCTTCCGGCGACATCCTCGCGGCCAACGCCCTGCAGGTCGCGACATATGGACTCGGACGCATTGACTTTGTGAGCGGTGAGCCAGTCCCGACAGTCATAATTTCAGGCGACAAACGGCAGCACGCCTTGGGCGAGTTCACACGGAACGGAAGACGATACATCTATGACTTGAAGGTCAACAAGGCCAACGAGAATATCAAGTACTATGATGTATATGACGCTTCAGCCGGCCCGAATTACCCGCTCGCGACAGATCAAATAGTCAGCGTAACCCCGAACCCGAAAGCCTCAGCTGACTTAGCCCTCACGCCTGACACAGCCGGAATCGCTTACGCCATTGACGGCACGACCCTTTCACGCTATGACCTCATGAACTGGAGCGGGACTGTTACGGCGACTCTTGACAGCGGATATGACGTTTACAGCCTTGTGTGACTCACGAACAACGAGAATTTTGTCTACGTGTGGGAGTCAAAGCGTACGGCAATAAGCTCGGACGGCTCATATACTCCCGTAAGCAGTGATGTAGCTGTTTATGACCGTGCGACTCTCAGAAAACTGGCGACATTCAGCTTCCCACGCACAGGGCTTGACGCTACAAAGAAGACCGCTGACGATGAGCCGTACAAGCAGGAAGTCGGGCGCGGACTCGTTGACATAAGCAACACAGCAACGGATAAATCTGTCGTGCTTGTCGTGTATGACAGTGTTTCATCAGACGCGGCGAAAATCATCCGCATAGATGAGGCGGCTTCCCCGGTGTCATATGAAGTTATCGTAACAAGCTCCGACCTGAACCTCCCCATGCCTAAAGGCAGGGGGTTCTTGAGAAGTTTGATTTTAAGTTTCCACCTGCAAAAACAGGCATCCTTATTCTCAAGGGCGTGGCCAGTCCGCCCCTACTGTATAGTCCCAAAGGGACACAACATTACTTTGCTTTACTTCATTACACCTTTTCTCCTAGAACCCGTCATAGTTCACCCAGTCCGGAGATTTATATCTCTAAGTGCTACGCTGCGGCGAGAGGGAAGTGTTCCCCCGTATTGCATTTGATAGTGTTGCTACATTTTTGTTAAAGCGGAACGACTAACCGCAAAAATATTATACTATATTGCGGCTTATATCCCCATAGCTAAAGCTAGGGGTATTACGCCGTTTTTTGATAAAGGGCTGGAATGTTGACACAGAGTCGCCGATTCCTGACGAGGCAGGCGGATTCTATTTCGGGTGCTACTCAGGAGACGCGAACGCAGAGCCGACATCAGCAAGCAAAGAAAGCACCGTATACCACTGGAACAGCACAAAGAAATTATCACAGATCAGCGTGAAGAACGCGCAGACTACAGCGGATATTGTCATCAAATCCGGAGATCACAAGGGAAGCATTGTAGCGTTTTTAGCGTCAAATCCTGTCCATGTTATCAATCAGGAATATGATTACACCCTCACCACATACATATGGAACGGCGTTAGCGGTGTGATTACCACAGTGGGCGAAGGATTCGGCGTTGAGCTGGAAAAACCATTCACGGACGGCCATGACGGAATATATTTCATGATGGAGACTGTATTTGTGTCTGATGACTTTGACTCGCTCTGCCACTGGAACAACGCAAGCGGCTACAAGATTTTGCAGTCTTCACCGATGGAGCTTGAAGTTGAAGCCCCTCCCTCTGACGGCAATAACGGCTTCTATTATGTTACGTCAAGCATTTACAACACACCCGCGAGACAGAGAGCGCAGAGCGTTGATGTTGGCATGTTAGGCGTAAACATGAGGCTGTATCACTGCATTGACTGGAACACGTCGCCTGACCTCGTGTGTAATCTGGGATCGTTTGACGTTCCTGCGTCCGCATACGCCAACACGAGCGGGGATTACATGCTTGTGCGCGAGAATGTACAGAGCGAGCACGGATTCCTTGAGGACTTAGAGCACAATATTCTTTTTGTCGGAGCAGGGCCTATAGGCGGAAATATGACCCTAAAGGCGTTCACGTGGAATGCGTCAACAAAAACGCGCCTCACGTCCCAGCACCTTATACGGTCATTCAGCGACAAAGAGCTTGGCGGATATACTGATATTGTTACGGCTGTGCTGTTCACTGACCGCGAAATCGGCGGCGTTGGCAGTTCAGGCGGGTGCAATGGCGGAATGTTCGGTGTGATTGGCCTGGCATTGTCGGCGGTGTTCGTCTTCAGGAAGAAATAGCGCGTTCATTCACGGAATATTACGGGGCGGCAGGGAGTGTGTGTTTCCTTGTCGCCTCAATTTTTACTGAAGGGAAAATTCAGACTGCATGAGCTGTGATTTCTATGATGGAACAATAAAACGCATGGCCGATATTACGGAGCAGAGTTTTGCGCGGCAGGAAGCTATATTAGCTGAAATTAAGAGCGAGGCAAGAGACTTCAGCGAGAGAACAGAAAGAAAGCTGAACAGAATCAGGGAAACAGTAAAAGACGTGAAACACAACATGACACGGCAGAAAATAATCATGACAAATAATAATTGTTGCCGTACAAATTATATCCGCAGTTCTCGTCCGCTGTCTGAAGTAAAATCCCTGTGCTATAATCCTCCGCGTAAAAGCACAAACAGCAGATAATTGGCGATGAGGTTCGAATCCTAATGTGCTTTGTCATTCTAAAGGCGCATACAGCAAAACTATTATGCACTGTAAATGCAAAACCATGCGCCTTGTTTCATTTCAGGAGGAAATATTATGCTTGACGAACTCAAACACGAAGCTAATTACACCCTCACGGAAAATCTTGCGCTGACTCACAAATCAACCCTTTCGCACTGTCTTGACCTCTTCAGCACAATCGGAGCATTACGAAATTCACAGCCTCACGAAATCCGCGCCCGCTTCATGAGAGCTTTCGCCGAAAATCCCGACATGGCCGCAAGAATAGCATTCTACGCCCGCGACATTCGCGCAGGACTCGGTGAGCGCAGAGCATTCCGGGTGATTCTTGAGTGGCTCGCGCAAAATTCCCCGTCAACAGTCAGCAAGAATATATCACTCATTCCCGAATACGGACGATTTGATGACCTTCTCGCGCTCATCGGGACTCCCTGCGAATCGTCAGCAATAGACGCAATATCTTCACAGCTCAAAGCCGACATTACCGCCGACTCTCCTTCTCTCCTCGCTAAATGGCTTCCTTCCGTCAACGCCTCATCACCCGAAACGCGCCGCAAAGCCCTGACAGTCGCAAAGGGACTCGGACTCAGCCTCAGAGATTACCGCAGGACGCTCACGGATTTACGCGCAAGACTCCGGCTCATCGAGAACGATTTACGCACAGGGGATTACACGTTCGACTACAGCAAGCAGCCTTCACGCGCAATGCTCAAATATCGTCAGGCATTCATACGCAATGACGGCGAAAGATATTCAGCGTTCCTTGATGATGTTGCGTCAGGGAAAACGGAGCTTCATACCGGGACGCTTGCACCCTATGACGTAATCATGCCCATATTCACGCGGGGAAAAATGGACGATGACGAGCGGAAATCACTCAATACTGCGTGGAATGCCATGGAGGATTTCACGAGGGGGGAAAATTCGCTGGCTGTTGTCGACTGTTCCGGGTCAATGTACGGCGGAAGGACGGTTTACCCGATAGCCGCGGCGGTTTCGCTGGGAATATATTTCGCAGAACATAACACGGGCGAATACCGCAATCACTTCATTACGTTCTCGGCGGCTCCCCGGCTTGTCGAAATAAAAGGCTCGGACATTTTCGAGAAGGTCAATTACTGCGCGACATTCAATCAGGCAGAGAATACTAACCTTCAGGCGGTCTTTGAGCTGATACTGAACACCGCAGTGAAGCACAAAATTCCGCAGGACGAAATGCCGTCATCACTCTACATAATTTCAGACATGGAATTTGACGACTGCACAGACGACTCAAGCATGACGAATTTCGATTACGCGAGGAAGATTTTTGCAGACAATGGCTATACCCTTCCGCAGGTCGTATTCTGGAACGTTGACAGCAGGAACACTCAGCAGCCCGTTACCATGAATGAGCAGGGAGTCGTATTAGTCAGCGGATTGTCGCTGAGAGTCTTTGCGATGATAAAGAGCGGGAATCTTTCACCCTATGATTTTATGCTTGAGGTGTTAAGCTCGGAGCGTTACGCGAAAATCACGGCATAAAGTATAATTCCTCCTGATTCAAAATTTAGTCAGGAGGTTTTTTTGTACATGAGGAAATTTTTTGTAGCTATCCTCTTTATGTCTTTTCTTGTTGTTCCATCGTTAGCTTATGACGCAGTGCCCGGTGATGTGATTGTTGTACTGCGTAACACATCGGGAGTCCGAATCAGTTCGGCAAATTCGGCCATAAGCGTTGAGAATCTTTCAGCCGTACAATCATTCGCACAGTCAGCAAATGTAAACGTCGTGAAAACTTATGACGCACTCTCTGAAGTCAGCAATAACATTTTCATGCTCGTTCACTCTGACAAAAAGAATGAGAATGACCTTCTCCGCGAAATCAGGCAGAACCCGAATGTCATTGCGGCCTCGCTGAACAGAGTCATTCACCTTTGCGCCGACGGAAGAATCCCGAATGACCCGGAATATTACAGGCTCTGGGGAATGGAAGCCATCAACGCGCCGGATGTGTGGAACATGTCAACAGGCTCTGAAGATGTCTATGTTGCTGTGATTGATTCGGGAGTCGATTTTGAGCATGAAGACCTGAAGGACAATTTTTCGCACAAGTACAGCATGAATTTCACGGGAATTAACACCAGCGGATATAATCCCAACAATTACGGAGACGCGAACGATCACGGGACTCACGTCTCAGGAACGATTGCGGCTGTCGGCAACAACGGAGTCGGCGTTGCGGGCGTAAACTGGAAGGCAAAAATTATCTCCCTCAGAGTTTTTGACGCAAGCGGGATGAGTTCAAATGCCGTTACCGTAGCGGCAATAAATCACCTTACCGGCCTTCTCATAAGCAATCCCGGACTTAATGTCGCAGCACTCAATATGTCGCTTGGAGGTTTCTCGCCTTTGTCGCCGTCCGAAGCAGTCGCAGAGAATGACCCCCAATATCTTGCTCTTCAGGCACTAAGCAGCCTAAACAGGACAGTGATTTGTGTCGCGGCAGGAAATGAGAACACAGAAGTCGGCGCGCCTGTCATGAACACAACATACAATTCTGACGGCAGCATTAGAACTCGGAAAGGATGGTACTGTTACCCCTCAGGTTACCCGGACATTGAGAATATGATTGTTGTTGCGGCTTCAGGCTATACGCTTCAGCGGGCTTCATACAGCAATTACAGCAGTCATTATGTACACGTTGCGGCACCGGGAGGAGATATTGACGGCCAAAATCTCAGCCAGCCGATAAACGGATGGATATACAGCACTATACGCGCTCATGATGCGGAAAATTCCACGATATATGAAAGAGAGCTTATTAAGCTGGAAAATTCTAAGCGGACTTCATTTTACGGTGATCTGCTGGGTACTTCTATGGCGACTCCTCATGTCGCAGGGGCTGTGGCTCTCCTCAAATCCATTTTCCCAAGCGCAACAGCAAATCAGATAAAGGCCGCAATTCTCGGAGGCGCGAACGGTGATTATCTCCGCGACAACAACACTTCAATGTACGGGCTTCTTGACATTCGCGGGGCTGCTGACTTCTTAGCCGCGACTCTCGGTGAAAATAATCCCCCGAAAATCTCTGCTCACGAACTTCACAACGCAACCGCAAAACAGTTCTACAAGTTCGAGCTTAAAGCGTCAGGATCAGAGCCAATCACATGGAGCGTTGAAGGAAATCTCCCGGAAGGTCTCAGCCTCGACAAGAACGGATACATTACAGGCGTTACGGAAAAAGAAGGAGTATATGAATTTGTCATCACCGCTGAAAATGATTACGGCCATGACTCAATGATATACACTGTAAGCGTTGACAAAGGAGTCGCGCCCGTCATAAACATGAGCAGCGATATAAATTACTCCATGACAAGCACGGCTTATTCTTTCCCCGTCAACATCAGCGCAGGAAGCTGGCCAATCATCTACAGCATAGAAAGCTCTGACATGCCTTCAAGTTTCGGGCTTTCATTCGACAAAAGGGGCTATGTGAGCTTCACGCCGACTCAGGAAGGAACGTATCACTTGACGCTCAACGCTGAGAATTACGCCGGGGAAGACAGCAAATCTTTCACCGTAACAGTCGAGGCGCAGAAAATCCCGTCAATCGAGTCAAAAGATCTCAGGCCGGGCATAAAGGGTGTGCGTTACGCAGTTTCGAGCGCGGCCGATTATGCATTGAGGTCAATAGAGGAGACTATAACCGCTGAAGGTGCCGTGCCAATGTCATGGAATATAACCGGGCTTCCTGACGGCTTGACATTAGGGAAAACAACCGTATACGACAAAAACGGATATTCGCACAAAGAAACAGTAACGATTGAGGGTCATGCAAAAGAAGCCGGGAGCTTTGATGTTCATGTTACAGTCTCAAACAAATTCGGGACTGCAAGCAGGGATTTCACGATTGAGATTGCGGATCTTCCTCCGTCTTTCCTGCTTTCGAGCGACACCAAAAACATGCAGGCAGGCTATTACAGCACAAGCAGTATTTTTGCTGTAGGAACCTCGCCGATGACTTTCACATTTGAAGGGACTCTGCCAAAAGGAATGGCCGTTAAGAGCAACGATAATTTTGCGTTCTTATACGGCACTCCGACAGAAACAGGGACATTCAGCGCAACTGTTTACGCCTCGAATGACTTGGGAGTAGCAAGCGAAGATGTAACATTCATCGTAAGAGAACCTGCCGTAATCACAACAAACTTTCTTCCCGACGCTGTGAGAGGAGTCGCATATAATGCCCGGCTTGCCTCATTCGGTGATGTTGCTTTGTCGTGGACTTTGAGCAGTGATTTGCCGGCAGGTTTAACACTGTCAGAATCTGGCGACCTCAGCGGCATTCCCACAGTGGCCGGGAAATTCCTCATCACAATAAACGCAAAGGCTCTCGACTCATCAACAAATTCTCACACGAGAAATTACACGCTGACAGTCAGAGACCGCCCGACAATAATCACAGCAAGCCTCCCGGACGGAAGAATGAATACCCCGTATGACATGACCGCGCTTAGTGCTGACGGTACAGCCCCTATAACGTGGAGCGTTTCAGGCGGAAATTTCCCCGCAGGATTAACTCTCGCGGGCAACGGATATATTTTCGGAACGCCGACAAAATCCGGGACATTCGCATTCACACTCAGAGCCGCAAACGGAGTCTTATATGGCGAGAAATCATACACCGTAAATATTGCCTCTGACGGTTCAGACAGCGGAGACATCAAGCCCGACAGCGGAGACATTACACCCGAAAGCAAAGACATCAAGCCCGACAGCGGAGACATCACCCCCGAAAGCAAAGACGTTAAACCCGCAACAATCACGACAGGAAGCGCGAGGGGAATATCATCGCTCACAATCGGAGAGCTTGAAGCAATTGCTGACGGGGGCGGACTTGTCGCGGCGGTTCTCCCGGAAATCAGCGTGAATATTTCGGACTTCTACACGTACAAGAGCGTTGATATTTTTGCGGACGTGAAACTTTCTGATGATGTCCCTGCGGGCTACACTCTCGTATGGCATCCCTTCACGCGGTCAATGACAGGCGCATTCATTGAGGACTCAGCGAATGACTCGGCGGAATTTTACGACTCAGACGGCAATATAATTACGGACGTTCCTGCAAACAGAGTCGTGAACGTCTCGGCGTGGCTAGATTCCGGGAAGACTTATGCCCCGGTAATTTCTGCGGTTAGGCCGGGACAGAGCGGCTACGGAGTCGGCTCCTCATCGGGCGGATGTGATTCGGGAGTCGCTGGGCTTGCGGGACTCATGCTTGCGGCGGTGATATTCTCCGTAAGCAAAAAGAATGACGGCAAAAACTCGTAGCCAAATATCAGCAAAATAGCAGTATAATTCCTCCTGACAGAACAATCCCGCGTCAGGAGGTTTTTTATTATGAGAAAAATACTTACGGTATTATTCTTACTGTCCTTCCTGGCTTCTGCCTCACACGCTCAAGACGCAGTGCCGGGGGACGTAATAATAGTGCTTAGAAATACAACAGGTGTCCGAATCAATTCCGCGAAAACAGCGGGGGGAGTGAAGTCTCTTTCCTCCGTTCAGTCGTTTGCGGCCTCTCAGAATGTGAAAGTTGTTGAGACTTTCGACTCACTCTCGGACAGGAGCAACAATATTTTCATGGTCGTGCATTCCGACAATGAGGACGAGAACGCATTACTCCGCCGGATAAAGTCCCGCCCCGACGTAATAGCGGCCTCGCTGAACCGTATATACACGCTCAACCTTCCCGCAGTCCCGGACGACTCAGAGTATTTCCGACTCTGGGGAATGGACGCGATAAACGCCCCGGACGCATGGACATACGGCACGGGATCTGATGATGTGTATGTTGCTGTCGTTGACTCTGGGATCGACTATAATCACCCGGACTTGAGGGACAATTTCTCGCACGAATACAGCCGGAACTTTCTCGGCCATGCGGGGGCGGACTACGATCCCTCAGCGTATTACGATGAGCGCGGACACGGGACTCATGTCGCAGGAACGATAGCGGGAGTCGGCAACAACGCGCAGGGAGTCGCGGGGGTAAATTGGCGGGCAAAAATAATCTCCGTCAGAGTCCTGAACAAAAACGGAAGCGGAACATACGCGGACATAATAGCGGCCTTCAACTACATATCGGGACTCCTCACGAAAGAACCCCGGCTGAATCTCGCGGCGGTGAATTTCTCTGTCGGAGGCTATGACACTGACTCGCCTGAAAAATTAATCGCGGACAATAATCCCCTGTGGCTGGCCCTGAAAATACTCAGTGATACGGGCAGGACGCTCATATGCGCCGCGGCGGGAAATGATGCTAACGACATAGGCAGGCCGACTCCGTCAACAACATCAAGCTGGCTCAAAGGAAGCTATGTTCTCATAGGCTCATATCTTGAACTCGACAACATGATAGTTGTAGCAGCTGCGAATCGAAGTTTATCGAGGACATATTTCAGCAACTACAGCCGGAAATATGTCGACATTGCCGCGCCGGGGATGAACATTTTCAGCACGATTCCTCTGACGCTCTCGAATGATACGGGATATGCAATGCTTCCGAGTGTTTATCCCTACGCTTCAAAGTCAGGCACATCAATGGCGACTCCTCACGTGGCAGGCTCTGCGGCTCTCCTGAAGGCAATTTACCCGAAAGCTACAGCGAGTCAGATAAAGGCCGCCCTTATCGGAGGGGCGAACGCTGACTATCTCCGGGATGACGGGACATCAGCGCACGGACTCTTAGACCTCACAGGCGCAATAAATTTCATGGCCGGGATAATGTCGGCTGACACACCGCCGCAAATCAGCGATGCGAATCCCCCGGAAGGAGTCGTGAATCAGCGGTACAAGACGGAATTTTACGCAACAGGGACTCAGCCCGTAACAGTTACAATTGACGGAGCATTACCGGAAGGACTTACGTTTGACGGCGTGAAAATCTCAGGCACTCCGAAAGAGTCCGGCTCATTCCCCTTCACTGTAACAGCCTCGAACAGTTACGGCTCAAGCTCGCTGGCATTAACCCTCGTAATATCGCCTCAGTCAGCACCCGTTCTTCTGAGGTCTGATGATATGACTCCTGCCTATGTGAGCAGTGATTACAGGGCTGATATTGATACAACGGCGGGAGACTGGCCAATGAAATGGAGACTGGCAAGCGGAGATTACCCGGCTGATTTCGGCGCGAGAATAAACGAGGACAGCGGGATATTGAGCTTCACCCCGACAAAGGCAGGGACATATTCATTCCCGGTAACAGTCTCGAATGACTCAGGCTCCGACAGTTACACGTTCAAAATTACGGTGAATGAAGCGAAAGCGGCGGAAATATCCGAGACAAACAAGCATAATATTACGCTCGGACGGCCCGTCAGCGTGAAATATGTCTCGGAAGACAGCGCAATTGATGAGGCTGACATAAGCGTGATTGCTTACGGAACAAAGCCGTTATCTTGGAACGTTCAGAATCTGCCGAAAGGAGTCGGATTCGGGATTGCTAATAATTCCCTCGCGCCGACTATGCAGACTCTGACACTCACAGGAAGGGCGGAGGAGTCCGGGGATTTTCACGTGATTGTTACTGTCTCAAATGACTGGGGAGCCTCAAGCACTGACTTGTTGATTACGGTTGAGGATTCCGCGCCGATATTCATTAGCAATGCGCTTTATACGCTCAGGAGTCTTGAGAAGGACACGGAATTTTCGTTCAATATTCCTGTTTACGGAAGTGCGCCGATGACTTTCACCGTTAGCGGAGACCTTCCTGCGGGGACTCGCATTCGCTGCGAGGACAGCACGCCGATATTCTACGGTAAGCCGACAAAGAACGGGCATTATGTTTTCACGATTACTGCGGAAAATTCAGCCGGAAAAGATGAACGCACAATTGATTTCTACGTTCATGAGCCGTCAGAAATCATCACGCACTTTTTGCCCGATGCCGTGAAGGGAGTCTCATATGACGCAAAAATAAATCTCCGCAGCGATGCCAGTATGAAATGGACACTGTTATTAGCAGACGAATCACTTAACATGAAAATTTCGCAGACGGGAAATATTACGGCCTTCCCGACATTAGCAGGAGAGTTCATCGTTGTCGTGCAAACGGAATCGCCCGATGTAAGCGCGGATTCATCTGTGGCTTACAGGCTTACAGTCAAAGCCGCGCCCGCAATAAAGACATCAAGCCTTCCCGACTGCAAAATCAATACGGCTTACCCGCTAACGCCCCTCAGCGCGGACGGCACAGCCCCGGTAATGTGGACAGTCGCAGAAGGAGTTTTGCCCAAAGGACTCACCCTCTCACGTAACGGATATATTTTCGGAACGCCGGAAGAGGGCGGACTCTTCATATTCACGCTCAGGGCGGAGAACACAGCCGGCCATGACACGAAAACTTTAACGGTAAACATCACAGGCGGCTCCGGCTCAGATATTCCCGAAACACCGACAAGCCGCGATGTTGACCCGGAGCCGTCAAGCGGGGACATTCCCCCGGCACCTATAAGCCCCGACATTCCGCCGACACCGAAAGAAGTCAAAATCACAGTGAGCGGGGCAAGGGACATATCATCGCTGACAATCGGCGAGCTTGCCTCAATAACTGCCGCTGACGGAGTTATAGCCGCTGTTCTGCCTGAGATTCGCACGAACGACTCGGCCTTCTACACCCCCGAAAGCGTTGACTGTTTCGCGAACGTCAAAATCTCCGATGATGTCCCGACAGGCTGGCGGCTTGTGTGGAACGCATTTACACGCGGGAAAGCTAACGCCCTCTCAATGGAGGACGCAGAAGACGACAACGTTCAATTCACCGACTCAGACGGCAACATAATAATCACAGTCCCGGAAGATCATACTGTGAATGTTTCGGCGTGGCTTGACGCTGATACGCTGTATGCCCCGGTGATTTCGGCGACAGAACACAAAGAAGACCCGGAGGGACTCGCGTCTTCAGGCTCCGGCGGATGTCTTAACCTTTCGGGAGCGTCATTGCTTGCGGCGTTCATTCCGTTAATCGCGCTGGGACGCAGAAAACGTTAAAGCCTGAAAGATTTTCCCCTGTCAGAAAACGGCGGGGGAATTTTTTTTTGCGCCTGAATAGTATAATCTCATCACAAAATTCCATTACACATAGGAGGATTTTATAGCATGAAGAAAATATTATCTCTGATTCTTCTGCTGGCTCTTGCGGCATGTTCATACGCTGAAGACTACGTGCCGGGAGATGTCATTGTCGTACTCCGAAACACATCGGCCATGAGCATATCAGCCGCGGCGAAATCATCAGGGGGCGTTCGGGGGCTGTCGTCCGTTCAGTCATTCGCGCAGTCTGAAGGGGTGAATGTTGCCCGGACTTTTGACGCTCTTTCGGAACTCGGCGGAAAAGTTTTCATGGTAGTCCATTCCGACAAAGAGGACGCAAAATCGCTCCTCCGCAGAATTTCGGCAAATCCCAATGTCCTGGCCGCGTCCCTCAACAGGATATATCACGGACACGCGGACTCATCAGACAGGAGAGTCCCCGATGACCCTGAATATTATCGTCTCTGGGGAATGGAGGCCATCAACGCTCCGCAGGCATGGAGTCTCAGCACGGGTTCAAATGATGTGTATGTCGCAGTTGTTGACTCCGGCATTGACTACAATCACCCCGATTTAGCGGCTCACTTTGTCCACGAGTACAGCAAAAATTTCGTGCAGGGGACAAAGTACAATGAGAAATCCTACTATGACGAAGTGAATCACGGCACCCACGTAGCCGGGACAATCGGAGCGATTGCCAACAACGGACTCGGAGTCGCCGGTATCAATTGGAACGTGAAAATAATCTCCGTCAGAGTGCTTGACGCGGACAATTCCGGCACAGACGAGAGCATAACCGCGGGGCTGAATCATGTGGCTGACCTTCTCAGGATATACCCGGAAATGAAACTTGCGGCGGTGAACTACTCAATCGGCGGAGGCTGGGAGCAAACACCCGGAGAAATCATAGCGCAGAGAAACCCTCAGTATTTAGCATTCAAGACGATAAGCGATACAAACAGGACGCTGATATGTGTCTCTGCGGGAAATGAATCGGCTGAGGTCGGAGCGCCCAATTATTTTGGCGACATGTCGAGGCTAACGCAGGGGCTTTACGTTTATCCCGCGTCATTCACAGGAATCGACAACATGATAGTAGTTGCGGCGGCAGCTCCTGATTTCACACGGGCAGGTTTCAGCAACTACAGCCGGAAATACGCCGACATAACAGCACCCGGACTTGACATATTCAGCACAGTGGGACGGAGCGTATTAATCAATCTTGTGTATGACACCCTGCTTCCCTCTTACCCCTACAGCTACATGAGCGGGACATCAATGGCGGCTCCTCATGTTTCGGGTACAGCCGCGCTCTTGAAGGCCATGTACCCGCAAGCCACAGCGAGTCAGATTAAGGCGGCTATTGTCGGAGGGGCTGACACAAGGACTCTTGTTGACGATGGCACATCAATGTACGGAATGTTAGACATCAGCGGCGCGATTTTAGGCATGGACAACATGATGAAGTCTGACTCCGCACCGATTATAGCGTTCGCGGCACTTCCTGCAGCTGTCGTGAATCAGCCGTACAATTTCAGGTTCTATGCGTCAGGCGCAGGGAGAATATCATGGGACATTGACGGCGTACTCCCTGCGGGCTTGAGGTTTGAGAGCGGGATAATTTCGGGGACTCCTCTTTCTGTCGACAGGCGCGAGATTCTTGTTACGGCCATGAATGACTACGGGCAGGACTCTTTAGCCCTAGTGATAAGCACGGACAGAGGGACAGCCCCGGAGATTCTGAGCGCGGTTATACCAGCAACGGCGGCCGGGAAAAATACAAGGTGCTATGTGAAGCTCAATGCGGGAACATGGCCGTTTTCGTGGGAAATCACAAACAGCGCAGATATTATTGCGGACGGTGCATCGGTCTCTGTCGACAAAGCCGGGTATATATCCTTCACGCCGGAAAAAGCCGGGAGCTACACGATAACGGTGAAAGTCTCGAATTTTGCCGGGTCAGACAGCATTGACATTCCCGCAACAGTGAACAGCGGGGACGGGATTCCGTTCATTTATGACACCGTGCTGAAGCCTGCTGTTGTCGGAAAACTCTACGGCGCGGCGACATCTGCCGATTTTCAGGAGACATATAATATCAATCCCCGTAATGTCAATCCCGATGCCATGATATATATTGACAGTTGGGCAAATTATCACTGGTCAGCGAATAACGTCCCGGAAGGAATGTACTTCACGAACGCCGACAGCGGAATCAGACTCAGCGGCTATCCGTCATCGGCGGACACATACATAATTCACGTAACGGCCTCGAACGATTACGGGACAGCGAGCCGGGATTTTGAGCTTGTTGTCATGAACGCGGCACCGTCATTCCTTGAGGGGAAATATGACATGACATATCCTCGCGGCATGAATATGGATCTGCGTATTCCTGTGCTTGGGACTCCTGCGCTTTCTGTCGACATTTCCGGGACAGTCCCGGCGGGAATCAGCTTTGACATGGAGAATTACACGGCGCGTTTCGCGGGCTTTCCGTCAGCAAAAGGCGTATACAGCTCCGTAATCACGGCAACAAATCAATACGGCACATCAAGCGCGGACGTAACAATCACAATCACAGACCCTGCAATAATCACTACGGCGGTGCTTCCTGAGTCTGTCGTGGGTGAATCATACGGCTTCAAGCTAGGCTCACTGTTCGGGGCGAGCCTGTCATGGCGTGAGTCCGGCGATGTC
The DNA here is from genome assembly GCA_017540085.1 of Synergistaceae bacterium. Lineage (NCBI taxonomy): Bacteria > Thermotogati > Synergistota > Synergistia > Synergistales > Synergistaceae > Synergistaceae bacterium. The sequence continues at coordinate 18,505 of JAFYBQ010000040.1, forward strand.
CTTGCGGGAATCGGGCTGTCTCTCTCTGCTTCCGGCGACATAACCGGGACTCCCACAAGGCCGGGTGATTACCGCTTCACGGTGAGGGCTTCCGCGCTTGACTCCTGGCTCAATGACACGTGGAATTACCTTCTGAGGGTCAGCGCAAAGACCGAAATCACAGCCGCGGCGACTCTTCCTTCCGGCAAGATTAATACTCTCTATGAGCCTGTATATATTGCGTGTTACGGCTCCGCGCCCATGTGGTTCACGCTGACAGAGGGCGCAATGCCCGCGGGACTCTCCCTAACGTCAAACGGCTGTATTTACGGAACGCCGACAGAGTCCGGGACATTCATATTCACAGTAACAGCCATTAACTTAGCCGGAAGAGACGCAAGAACATTCACCGTAACAATTGCCCCTGACGAAACATCACCGGCAAGCCCTGACATAAAGCCCGCAAGCCCGGACGTAAAGCCGTCAAGCCCGGACCGCCCCTCGCCCGTAACGCCTGAAGTAACACCGACATTAACGGCGGGAGAATCGCGGGGAGTTTCGGCCATGACAGCGGGAGAACGTGAGATAATCGCGCAGGAGAACGGGAAAATAGTGGCGGTGCTTCCTGAAATCAGAGTGAATATTTCGGGGGTATACTCATTTGAGAGCGTTGACGCTTTAGCAAATGTAACTCTCTCTCTTGATGTCCCGGCGGGGTATGGGCTTTTGTGGCATCCTTTCACGAGAGACACGGCGGGAAGCCTCATTGAGGACTCAGAAGGTGAGTCGGCGACATTCTACGATATTTCCGGGAATGTGATTGATACTGTCCCGGAGAATCATATCGTGAACATCTCCGCATACTTTGAGGCGGGGAAGACGTATTACCCGGTAATTTCGGCGGTGAGTCCCTCAGATAATGTGATGGGAGTCGGAACTGGGTCCGGGGGGTGCGTTGCGGGGGCTTCAGTACTTGGGCTAATGCTCTGCGCTGTAATCTTCAGGAAAAATTCACGTTAAGCGGATAAAATTTCCCCTGTGCTTTTGTGGTACGGGGGATTTTTTGTGCCGATAAAATTAACACAGGAGGGGAAAAATCATGAAGGTTTTGCGGATATTGATTGCGTTATGTCTGATTGTCCCGGCGTTTTCGGCATTTGGCGCGGAAACAAAAAGGGGGGAAGTTCTCGCGGTGCTGAAGACTCCTGCAGGAATGACTCTGACAGAAGAGAGCCTGAAGGGGGGCAGGATACGGAAATATATCGACATCACAGCCGACTCAGCCGGAGGAAAAACAGCAAGTATATTTGACGCGCTGACTCTCACGAACAAGGACGGCTATATATTCGTGTTCATAGTGTCGGACAGCAAGACATCAGAACAGCTTGCCTCAGACCTGAAATCAGATCCCAATGTAGTATCAGCATCCCCGAACAGGCAGCTTCATATGAATTAGCGGGAATGCTTGACAGAATGAATTATAGCCTGTAAAATGCGTAACTTGTTGAAGCCGGTGTAGCTCAGCTGGCAGAGCAACTGACTTGTAATCAGTAGGTCGGAGGTTCAAATCCCCTCGCCGGCTCCAGTAAGTAACAAAAGGCGGAATGGCCGAGTGGTCAATGGCAACAGACTGTAAATCTGTCGACGGGAGTCTACCATGGTTCGAACCCATGTTCCGCCATCAAACAGCGAGAGGCCGATTTAGCTCAGCCGGCAGAGCACATCCATGGTAAGGATGGGGTCTTCGGTTCAAATCCGAAAATCGGCTTGTTCTCAGGAATATAACAGCTTCGGGGTGAAATAGCTTCGGAGCTTTTATTTTGCTTTCCGGCAGGCTGTGTTACGGCTTGGAATTATGATAGTGCTGACTCCAAGATAAAAGAAAAGACCCGCTTTTTGTGCAGGTCTTCCGATAAAATTGCGATGGACTGTGAGGGACTCGAACCCACGGCCCGCTGATTAAGAGTCAGCTGCTCTACCAACTGAGCTAACAGTCCGTATATAGTTGTCAATACTGAGCGCGCCCGGCAGGATTTGAACCCGCTGCCTGAAGATCCGAAGTCTTCCGCTCTATCCAGATGAGCTACGAACGCTTAAAGGGTGAGTGAAGGGACTTGAACCCTCAACCGCCGGAACCACAATCCGAAGCTCTAACCAATTGCGCTACACTCACCATATTGTTACAGTGGCGCGCCCTGCAGGATTCGAACCCGCGGCCTACGGCTTAGAAGGCCGTTGCTCTATCCAGCTGAGCTAAGAGCGCGTATTAATTTCTCAGAGCGGGAAACGGGATTCGAACCCGCGACCTACGGCTTGGAAGGCCATCGCTCTAGCCAACTGAGCTATTCCCGCATACTTTACTTCACTGGGTATCGGGGCGAGAAGATTCGAACTTCCGACCCCCTGCTCCCAAAGCAGGTGCGCTAACCAGACTGCGCTACGCCCCGGTTTCCGCGTATCACAGGGAGTAATTATATCTCCGCCGCTTATTTTGTCAAGACTGCCGGCTCAAGTTTCATGCGTCCCAAGTAAAAAGCATTCCTCCCCGGCGAATATCATATCCTCAAGGCTTCCTGCTCCCGTATAATTCCGGCCATGTCATCAATGATTTCCCTGTTGTCATTCAGCAGGTCATACACAGCGTCCTCGCTCAGGACTCCCCGTTTCAGCTCCGGCGGAAGTCTCCCGGCTTCATCATCGGCAAAGTCATTCTTCCAGTCATCAGAGCCGTAATACCCGGCAAGCTCCCGGATTTTTCCCTGTATATCATGATATTCTTCAAGCGCACGGGCGAGTCTGCAAACAGCTTTCCGCGAGTCGTCAAGGCATTCTTCCATGTGTGAAATACGTTCGGTTTGTGTCATTCCGTGTCAGTTCTCCTTCCGTCAGCAAAAAAAAATAGCCCCGCAGAATAAATCCACAGAGCAATATTTTACCGCCTAATTATCACGCATTCTTCTTTGAGTGCAATGATTTTTCCCCTGCCGTGCAAAAAATCATCTCATCATCTCAACAAGGAAGAAGGGAAAAAGGCTGACAAAAAAATTCCCTCCCGGTTTCATGGCCGGAAGGGTTTTCGCTCATTACCCCGCAATCCTCAGAGCCTCGCGCCGCCCCTCGTCAACAAGCGCGATACCCTCATCAAGACTCGCAGGCTCTGTCCATTTCCGCGACTCTAATACTTTCTCCACAAGCCCGGAAATTTCCGCAAATCCTATTTTCCCCTTCAGGAACAAATCTACAGCAACCTCATCCGCACCGACAAGCACAGCAGGATACGCACCCTTCAGCCTCATGACCTCACGCGCAATCCTCACGGCGGGGAATCTCTGTGCGTCAATCTCCGAGAACGCAATCTCACGCACGAATACAGGCCGCCGGAAATCAGGCGAGGGGAAAAATCTTTCAGGCCAGAACAAGCACGATGCCGCAGGAAGTTTCATGTCAGGCTCCGCCGCCAGCAATTTCACGCTCCCGTCCTCAAACTCCGCAAGCCCGTGAACGAATGACCCCGGCGAAATAAGCGCGTCAACCTGAGACTCATTCAGCCCGAAAAGATACATCGCCTCAATCAGTTCTATTCCCTTGTTCATTAGGGTTGCGCTGTCGATTGTGATTTTCGCTCCCATGTCCCACACAGGATGACGCAATGCCATCTCAGGCGTAACGGTCTGCAATTCTTCCGCCGTGAAATTCCTGAAAGGCCCGCCGGAAGCCGTAAGATATATTTTCCGCACGAACGCTTTATCCTCACCGTGAAGGCACTGCCATATAGCATTGTGTTCACTGTCTAACGGCCTCAATTGCTCAGCATGTTTCACGAGGGGCATTACCCATTTTCCCGCAACTACTATGCTTTCTTTGTTGGCAAGTGATACGGTCTTCCCCGCCCTCAGTGCCGAGCATAGAGCCTTTATCGCCGCCGTTCCTGATGACGCGAAAACTACATGATCTATTTCCGGGTCAAGTGCTATTTCCTCAAGTCCTGCTTCACCTGTTAATTCATAGGCGTAAATTTTGCTGACAGTGAATTTTTTTGCGAGGCGTGATAGTTTTTCTGACTGACGATTTGCCGCGATTGCTTTGACTGAAATTTTGTCCGGCCATGATTCGCACACTGACATTACAGCCCCGCCAACGCTCCCTGTTGCGCCGATAATACCGACATTAATCACAGTATCACCCTCAGTACAAGATACGTAAGAAGCCCGCTGAACAAAATGCTGTCGAAACGGTCAAGCATTCCCCCGTGTCCCGGAATAACATGGCCTGAGTCCTTTTCGCCGGCCTCGCGCTTTATGAGGGACTCGGCCAAATCACCGAGCTGTCCGAAAATCCCGCATATGAACCCAATCAATATTAACGGGTAAGCAGGAAGAGTGAAGAAATATATTGCCCCGGCGTTCGCGAGAAGGCTGCCGATGATTCCGGCTATGAAGCCCTGAACGGTTTTTCCCGGGCTGACATGCTCGCAGAGTTTTGTTGTACCGAACATTTTCCCGCCGATATACGCCCCGACATCACAGCCCCATGTGCAGAAGAATAATGTATCAAGAACCTGCCGCCCGAATGCGTAATCCCTCAGCATTGACATACAGGCCCACGGCACCGTGATATAAAGCACTCCCGAAATCACCGCGCCGGAGTTCATTACCGCGCTGCTTGTTCCCGCTGTCATCTGCCGCCTGAATACCTCGACAGACATCACGGAGAATACGCACAATGACAATATCATTCCCAGCACAATTGGCTGAGGGTTCTGCTGTTTCGCCGCAATCATGAATATCACCGAGAACAAATAGCCCATGCCGGGAGAAATTCTCGCGCCCCGTATTTTTCCCGCAAGCCTGTAATATTCGCTGAGTGAGACCAGAGCAATGCTGCCCGCGATGAGAGTCCATGCTATGCCGCCGGTGTTTATCCCCCAGAGAATTACGGCGACAATAACAATGCTGCTTAATGTCCGCAGGCGCAGTTCGGTGTCATTTTTTAAGCCCGCCATAACGCCGCTCCCTTCCCGCGTAACTGTCCAATGCCTTGCGTAATTCTTCCTCTCCGAAATCCGGCCAGTGTATATTTGTGAAATAGTACTCGCTGTACGCGCTCTCCCACAGCCAGAAATTACTGAGCCGCAATTCACCGCTTGTCCTGATAATCAAATCGGGGTCGGGGACATCAGGAAGGTAGAAATGACTCCGCAGGTCTTCTTCTGTTACGGGAGATTTTACGCCTGACGACATGAGAGAGTTTACAGCGTCGATAATCTCAGCGCGTCCGCCGTAATTTATGCAGAGTATGAAGTCTAGTATTTTCTCGTCCTTTGTGTAGTCCTCTGCCCACTGCATTTGCCGCAAAAGCTCTTCCGGGATTCTGTCCTTGCGGCCGCAGAAACGAATCCGTGCGCCCTCCGCTTTGACCTCATCGACCTTCCGCCGGAGATAGTACCCGAAAAGCCGCATTAGCCCTGTAACTTCCATTATTGGCCGATTCCAGTTCTCTGTGGAAAATGCGTAGACGGAAAAATAGCGTATCCCCTCGCGTTTCACTAGCCGCACCATGTCTTCAAGTTTTCGGAGTCCCGCCCTGTGTCCCATAAGGCGGGGAAGGTTTCTGCTTTTTGCCCAGCGACCATTTCCGTCAAGAATTATTGCGAGGTGCCGGGGTATTCGTGAGTCTGTCATGATATGCTGCCTCCTTGTGTGAGTTCGTCAATTTTTGCCTTCAATGCGCGTACATCCTGCCACGTTAAATCTTTAGGGCTTCCCTTTGCGCGTGATTCATTCCGTAATAAATAGCTTGGGTGAAACATAGGTAACAGCAAAATTCCGCGCCACGGAATCCACTGCCCGCGGAGTGATGTTATACCCTGCTTTGTGTTCAGAAGAAACTGTGTCGGAACATTGCCCAGCGTAACAACTATATCCGGGTGCAATAATATTAACTGTGTTTCAAGAAATTCGCTGCACGCTTCAGCCTCTTCAATCTTGGGATTCCTGTTCTCAGGGGGGCGGCATTTCACTATATTTGTGATGTACAGGCTTTTGCGGGGGATATTTCCGCCCTGCTCCAATATGCTTGTGAGGAGCATACCAGCCTTTCCGACAAACGGAAGCCCGGTAGCGTCCTCATCAGCTCCCGGCCCTTCACCGACAAGAACAACCCTGCAATTTTCCGTTGGGCCGTCGCCGAAAACAGTATTGTGCCTTTTCTCGCAAAGTCCGCACTTCCTGCAATCGTTTACGCGCTGCCTGAGTTCGTCCCAAGCTGTATTAATGTTAGTGTCCATTGTCATAAAAATATCTCGTTTACTCTTATATTAACCTGCCTGATTTCCATTCCTGTGAAGTAGCTTAGTCCCATGCGTAATTTTCTCTGCAATGTCTTGGCAATAGATAAAGCACTCCTTCCCGAAAGGTTCAAATCAATCTCAACGCTAAGTGAAATTCTGTCATCATCTGTTTCAATGTCAATACTTCTGATTTTGCGAACGTGGTCGCGGAGTTCCAATAATTTCCGGCACATCTCTAATAATGCCTCAGAGCCTATTGTTACTTTTCCGTTGAAGCTGAAGAGGGGCTTTACTATTGTGTTGCGGGATTCGTCTTTGTCCCTTCCCTTGAAGAAGCCGCGAATCTGGCTGACGAGCTTTCCGGCAAAGTTCTGCTGAATCTGTGCTTTTGCCGCCGGTACTACGTGCTGTTTCTTCTCTCTGCGTTCACGGAGCGCCGACTCTATTTCCTCCGGTGAAGATACGTCTGATATGCGTATGGTTCTTGACGGAGGATTAAGTCCGAGGCGGGATGTGATTTTCGCGGCCATGTCATCGGAAGTTGCCAGTATCATAATTTTTGCGGGGTGATTCTTTGCGAGGCAGGCTGATACTTCATCGCGGTGTTCGGGGTACTCGAATATAGCGCGCTTAATGGCACGTAAGCGGTTAATCTCAGATTTTGCGCTCCGTCCTGCCAAAATTCTCCCGCGTGAAATCATGAGTCCGTCATCAATGATAACATCAATGCCATTCTGACGGGCTACCATTGTAGCGCGGTGGCTCTTTCCTGTTCCGGCAGGCCCTACGAAAGCTGTAACCTCAATGTCAGACAAGCTCAACCCTCGCGCCCAGCCCCCGTAATTTTTCGTCTATTGCCTCATAGCCGCGCCATACGTGAATCATGTCGTCGACTCTTGTCTCACCCTTTGCCGAAAGCCCCGCGATAATCAGAGCCGCGCCCGCCCGCAGGTCTGTAGCTTTGACGCTTGCCCCCTGCAGCCCGTCAACACCCCGAATAATGGCAACGTCCCGCGAAATCTGAATATCTGCTCCCATTCGGTTTAGCTCCTGCGCGTAAAGGAATCTTGCCTGAAACACGCTCTCCTCGATTGTGCTGACTCCTTTTGCGACTGACAGAGCCGCGGCCATCTGAGGCTGTGAGTCAGTCGGGAAACCTGGGTAAGGCATAGTCTTTACTGTAACGGGGTGAAGTTTTTTCTTTGACGGGAAAATTTCAACGGTGCTTTTTTTGACGGAAAATTTTGCTCCGGCCTCCTCAAGTTTTGCGAGTATCGCGTCAATGTGGGACGGCACGAGGTCTTCAACCTTAATATGTCCGTTCGTCATGATCCCTGCAAGAATGTAAGTGCAAGCCTCTATTCTGTCGGGGATGACTCTTTCACGGCCTGAGCGGGCGCGGTCAATCCCGATGATTCTGACTCCTCCTGCGCCTTCTGACTCGACAGTAACGCCGATACAGCGCAATACTGCGGCGAGGTTGTCGATTTCGGGTTCGCGGGCTACGTTCTCGATGATAGTCTCGCCCTGAGCGAGCGAGGCGGCCATCATGAGATTCTCTGTCGCTCCTACTGACGGGAAATCAAGATATATTCTCCGGCCTCTGAGTCTTCCTTTGACGCTTGCATGAACGACTCCGTTCTGTATTTCTATTTCCGCGCCCATCTGCTTTAGTCCTTTGAGGTGCAAATCTATGGGACGGCTTCCGATTGAGCATCCGCCGGGGAGGGGTAATGAGACTTTACCGCAGTTCGCGAGCAGAGGCCCTAATACGAGGGAGGACGCACGCATTTTGCGGGCTAATGTCTCTGAGACTTCCCACTTCAGCTCATCGGGCGTGTGAAATATTACCTGCGAAGATTTTGAGTCGCGACTGATTTCGACTTCAACGCCGAGTGATTCGAGGGTCTCAATCATCGTATGAATGTCGTACAAGTCCGGGACGTTATCGAGGGTTAGAGTCTGGCCTTTGAGCAGGAGACACACGGCCATAACGGGAAGAGCGGCATTTTTCGCGCCCTGAGTTTTGACCGTTCCGCTGAGGGGGATTCCTCCGTTAATTTTCATTGTGTTGAATATGATTAATTCCTCCTTTCTGAGAGTTTAATCTTTCCAGAACTTATTGACATATTTCACAGCTTCTTCAGCGGTGATGCCAAATTCTTACGGCTGATTTTATTATGTTACATGCTTTGCCGTACATTTCTGTTACTTCATCTTGTCTGCTATCTCGTTTTAGCGGCTTCTGAGGTAATCTCTGATAATTTTCATGATTTTTCCCAGAGCTTTCTGACGTACTGCGCGGCATTTTCAGCGGTGAGGCCGAAATCCTGAGCGAGCATATTTATCGCCTCATCGAGAGTTGCGCCGAATCTCCTGCACATTTTCACGGTGTTCTCCATTGCTCCCTCAATTTTTCCTTTCTTTTTGCCTCTTTTTTCGCCTTCTTTCTCACGTTCTTGGGCGTACTTCTCTGTTACATAATCTTGCTTGAACAGCATTATCATTATAGTGATTACCTCCTTTTCCAGGCTTTCAAGATATTCTTTCAGAACATTATCATTCTGGCATATCCTTATTGTGTTTTCTGCGGCTTCTCTTGTTCGGCCATGAATTTTTATCTGACTGTCAAGCACATGCGTGAAAATTATATACTGCCCTATGATGTCATTCTTATTCTCAGAATGTATTACCTTCACAAGAATATCAAGTTTTGCATTGGGATTTTGCCAGAAATCCTGCCTCATTGAGATTATATCCTTGTCAATCTTTCTGCTTCCCGTATATATCACGTAAAATTCCGGCTCAGGGATATTAATCTTCTTTGAGCCGTAAACGTTAAGCCCGTTTTCAATAATATAATCATAGTAAGTTGAGGAAAGATACAGCAGAAGCCTTATGAGAATATTTATGCTCCAAGTTGACTGTGCTTCGGCAAAAATAATCAGCCTGCCTTTCACCATCAGCGCAAGATCATTATATTGCCCGTTCATGACAACAGAATTAAGCGTAACAAGTTTTATGTCATCTTCCGTTATGTCAGTCATTTCCGGGTGAAGTGTCTGCACTAATTGCAGTTGGTATTTCGGAATGCTGAAGAGGTCAAGAAAGACGGAATTTTTTGCGCCCCGCTGAATATTCGGTGTGTCTATGGCTCATTCCTCCCCGTGAGAGAAAAGCACATTCCGCTAAAACATGCTCCGTATTTTAGGATTCTTGTTGCCTGCGGCTAAATGTTTTGCGGTGAATCCTTCCTGGTCTTTTGCGTTCACATCAGCTCCGGCATCAAGCAACGTCCTTATTATTTCCGGATTTTCAGAATGTATTACTGCCTGCATTAATATTGTCGAACCTCCATAAACCCTAGTGTTGACATCAGCACCGGCGTTAAGGAGAGCTGAAACTATTTCGGGATTATCACTGAAAGCAGCGGCAACCATCAAAAGAGTAATTCCCTGCTCACCTTTTGCATTCACGTCAGCACCTGAAGCGATTATTGCCTTCACTCTGTCGGGTGTGATTATCTTTCTTATCTGAGTACCTCTCTGCTTCCACGAGACACGCGGAGTCATCATCACATACATGACTTCACCCAGCAAAGTCTGAACAGGCCCGCTCCCATTGGTATTAGTCAGCAATGTATGCGCCATTTTCTGAACCTCTGGATTTTTATTCTTCAGGGCCAAGTCTCTTGCTGTACGTCCATTCCACTTAACTTTCGGATCTGCGCCTGCTTCCGCCAAAAGTCTCACTACTTCGGCATTAGCGGGGTCATGATATAAGGCGAAAAACAGCGCGTTACGCTCGCCCTTCTCCCTTGCGTTCACGTCAGCCCCGGATTTCAGGAGAATATCGACAATCTCAGGGTCATTCGCCAAAAGTGTAGCGGCTATCAAAAGCGTAATCCCCTGCTCACCCTTTACATTGACATCATCGCCGGAAGATACTATAGCTTTTATTCTGTCCGGCGTTATCAATTTTTTTGCCTGCGATATTATTTCCTTCTCTGACTTGTAAGTCTTCGATATGCGCACTATTTCGGCTAACAAATCTTGGGCAGGTCCCCCGAATGCCGCCGAAACACACAGCGCAGACATCATCACGCACAATAATATTTTCTTCATGACCGTTTTTCCTCATGTAAAAATTTCCGCACAGCTTCATGAATCTTCACGCCCGCAGTACCGTCCCCGAAAGGCTTGACATTCTTCCCGACAATCTCATTCAGGTATTCCGGCTCATTCATTATCCGCAGGGACGCACGCCTGATATTTTCCCGGCCTGTTCCCACAAGTATGCATGTTCCCTCCGTAATCGCTTCGGGACGCTCCGACACTGTACGCATAATCAGCACCGGCTTGTCTATCGCAGTCGCTTCCTCCTGGACTCCTCCGCTGTCAGAAAGTATGAACGCAGATTTATTCATCGCCTGTACAAACTCAGGGTAGCTCAATGGCTCTGTGAGTCTTACGTTCCCGGAAAACTCTCCAAGCTCATCGCGGATAACATTCCTCACAGCAGGGTTCTTGTGCATTGGTATCAGGAACATCACATCAGGCCGCGCCCGTATAATGTCCTTCACTGCCCCGCAAATATTCCGCAGAGGCTCTCCCCATGACTCGCGGCGGTGCGCCGTCATCAGCACAAGCGGACGACTCCCAATCCCCCGCAAATATTCAGGCTCATCGATCCCCCTCTGACGCTTCAGAATCTCATACAGCGCATCAATCACCGTGTTTCCCGTGATGTATATCTGCGACTCGCTTTTGCCCTCGCGCCTGAGATTGTCCGCAGCTCCCACAGTCGGCGCAAAGAACATATCCGCTATTCCGTCCGTCAAAATCCTGTTGGCCTCTTCAGGAAACGGCAGCGACAAATCATGACTCCTCAGCCCCGCTTCAACATGGCCGATCTTCACATGACGGTAGAACCCCGCCAATGCCGCCGCGAATGTCGTTGACGTGTCGCCGTGTACCAGAATCATATCCTGCGGATCTGAGTCGAGAATTTCGCCGACTCCCTGCAATACCCCGGCGGTTATGTGGTCTAATGTCTGATTCGCCCGCATTATGTTGAGATTGTAGTCCGCCGTTATACCGAAATCGTCAAGTGCCTGCTTTAACATGTCGGTGTGCTGCCCTGTCGCTAAAACTGAAACGCTTAACTCCGAATCTTTCCTCAGCTCCAAAATTACAGGAGCCATCTTTATTGCTTCCGGCCTCGTTCCTACTACGCATGATATTTTCTTCATAGCAACCTCATGTAATACTTCAGGCCAGCCGCTAACATTATGACCTGAAGAGATAATATTATTGTTACGGTTAAGACGTTCGAGCCTGTCAGGGAGATTAATATGTGGTGAAGGTGCTTCTTGTCCGGGTAAAAGGGAGATTTCCCCGTGAGCATTCGCCGAGTGAAGGCCGTCAAAGTATCGACAACAGGAATCCCCCCGAATAGTATCATCATCATCAATACATCAGCGATTCCGGCAGAGCGGATTACTCCCGCCGATGACGCAAGAAAATGGGACGCGAATAAATATCCCAGCAGTGTGCTTCCGCCGTCGCCCAGAAAAGTTTGTGCGCTTGGGAAATTCCAGCAAAGCACACCGAGAGCCATAGCACCCATATATATGCCGGGATACGATTTCCCAAGAAGGAACAGAGCAAGCGATGACGCAATGAATATCGATATGCACAAGCCGTTCATGCCGTCAATCAGATTGTACGCGCTTGTTACTCCGGCAAGCCACACAACAGACACAACCGCCGCGGAAAATCCAAGGTTCAGCGGAATAACTGCCAGTGCTGACGCTCCTATGTGAAGTCCGAGCCTCAAAAACGGACTCAGCGAACACATGTCATCAAGATAGCCGCATAGAAATATCACCGTAGCACCCGTAGCAATATACCGTATATGCGGAGACTGCCCGGAAATTATCATGGCCATTAGCATATATCCCAGCCACAAGCCAATACCCGCACCCCGCGGCATGTTCCCTTTGTGAATCTTGCGGGCATCAGGGACATCAATAATCCCGTAAATACCCGCAAGCCTTATCGACACAGGAGCCGTCAGCCCCCCCCAGAAAAATCCCAAGAGGAGGAAGACGAATAATTTTACGTCAAGCATTTACTGCCCGTTATCTTGTGCCGAATAACCTATCTCCGGCATCACCTAAGCCGGGGACTATATAGCCGTGATCGTTGAGGTGTGAGTCGAGTGCGGCGGCGTAAATTTCAGCGTCAGGGTGTTCGCGGTGAATGCGGTCGATTCCTTCAGGGGCGGCAATGAGGCAGACGAGGGATATTTTTTTCGCACCGCGTTTCTTGATGAGTCCGATTGCGTCGGCAGAGCTTCCCCCGGTCGCTAACATAGGGTCAAGAACAAAAACATCGCGCTCCTCAATGTCAAACGGCAATTTGCAGTAATATTCCACAGGCTGAAGCGTAGCAGGGTCGCGGTAAAGCCCGATATGACCGACTTTAGCATTCGGCACGAGCTGAAGTATTCCGTCAACCATTCCGAGACCGGCGCGGAGAACGGGAACTATTGCCATCTTTCTGCCCTCTATGGTTTTTACGGTTGTCTTCTCGATGGGAGTCTCCACTTCTTTTTCCGTAAGGGGAAGGCATCTTGTTACCTCGTAGACCATAAGCCCGGTGATTTCCTGCAGAAGCTCGCGGAACTGCTTTACGCTGGTGTTCTTGTCGCGGATTATTCCGACCTTGTGCTGTATAAGCGGGTGATTGAAGATTGTGATTTTCCCTCCGCCCTGAATTACGTTGAGGGTAGATTTCTCGACCTGCGATATATGATTGAGACGGCGCAAATGTCTGCCCCCCTCGAACGGAGTATCAAGCCATGTTGCGAGAATCGCGGGGACATCTTCCGGCTTTGTGGTTCTTCCGCCGAGTGCTATGACGTTGATGTCGTTGTGTGCTTTTGCTATGCGGGCATTTTCGGGAGTGTCGCAAGAGACAGCGCGGACTCCTGGGATTTTGTTGGCGGCGATAGAGATTCCGTAGCCGGTTCCGCAGAGGAGGACTCCTAAGTCGGCGGCCTCGTCCATTACCGCGCCTCCTACGCGGAATGCGGGGTCGGTGTAGCTGTCTTCGCTGTTGTACTCATACGCGCCAAGGTCAATGACTTCGATGTTCCGGGAGGACAGGTAATCAATTACCGCGCTTTTCAGGACAAAGCCGGCGTGGTCAGTTCCAAGTGCAATTTTCATGATGGGATTTACTCTCCTTTGCGGGAAATTTTGCCTCATATTATAACAACAGCCATCAGCAAAATAAAAACCCTCCCGCGGATTTTCTCACACGGAAGGGAGATTGGTATTCTGATTTTCAGAGGGGGATTTATTTCTTCTTCTTCCTGTCTTTGATGTTGCGTTCGATTTCGGCCATGATTTTCCCAGCCTCAATTTTCGCGCTGTCCATCGCCGAGCCTGAGAGCTTCGCAAGGTTGAAGATTCCTTTTCCTTCTATCTGCTCCTTGATTGAACGTTCAGCGGCATAATCAGCCCAAAGATAGCCGATTCCCGCAAGAGGTAGAAGAGGCCTGCTCAACAGCAGAGCCGCGCCGCCTCCAATGACTGCCCCGGCAAGGCCAGCTCCCTCTGACTTCTCGGCCATCTCAGCGACACAGCACCAAATGTACGAATTGTAGTAGCTCTGCGACAAGTTCCGGCCTCCCGTGAAATAAAGGTGTGCGATTGCGTCTGCTCCTTCTTGACTTCCCTCGTAAGCAGCTTTCCTGTACCATTTGGACGCTTCTTCGCAGTCTTCATTCACGCCAAAACCGCCCTTGTATAGAGAGCCGAATCCTATCATACCGTCAACGCTTCCATTGTTGGCAGCTTTCGTGAAATACTCCCTAGCCTTCGCGTAATTCTGGCTGACTCCTTCGCCTTGAGCGTACATGCTCCCTACCTCAACCATCGCAGGAATGTTCCCTTTGTCGGCCTGAGCTTTCATGACAGTAAACCTCCTCTGAAATTTTTTGTGAGATAAAGTTATCTATACACCCCGCAGATTATGCCGCGACTCAAATTTACGGTAGACATATATCGAAATCCCCGCCATCATAATATCAGCAACAACCTGCGTCCACACAATGCCGTACATCCCGAACACATAATTCATCACGAACAATAACGGAATGTTGAAGACCGCCCATCTTGACGAGCCGAGAAAAAGCGCAGTGCCTCCCATGCCGACAGCCTGAAAGAAATTCACCGCGTGAAAGCACACAAACATCAGCGGAGTCGCAAGAACCCTCGCCCGCAGGAAATGAGTCCCAAGCTCCACAGTCTGAGAGTCCGCAATGAATATCCGCATGATGTACGGCGCGAATATCTCATACATTGCCACGCTCGCGAGCCCGAACACGAGTCCCACAAGCCGCGAGAACCTCACAGACTCCCTCATCCTCGCTATGTTACCGGAAGCATAGTTGTACCCCGCAAGAGGCATCATCCCCTGACAGAGTCCTATGCCGATATTCAGCGGGAGACGTTCAGCCTTCAGGACGATTCCCACAGCCGCAAGGGGTATATCACCGTAGCCGGACGCTAATTTGTCGATGATGATATATGTTACGTCGAAAAGTGTTACAGCCACAGCCGCAGGGACTCCCACAGCAAAGACTTCATACACGTTTTTTGCTGACGCTATGACATTTCCGGGAGACAGCGAAATTATCCCGTCATCGCTCCTGAGAATCACGGCGAGGAAATACAGACATATAATCACGTTCGACAGCATTGTGGCTATTCCCGCGCCGAGTACCTCATACCCTTTAGGCAGCAGCACGAACATAAACAGAGGGTCAAGAAATATATTGATGATACCGCCCATTGAGACACCGAAACCCGCCTGTTTCGCCCTGCCCGTTGAGCGCAGGAAATTGGAGAGCGTCATTCCCGTAATCGTTGGGACTGCTCCGAGTGCGATAACGCAGAATGTATACTGACGAGCAAAAATCAATGTGTCATCGCTCGCCCCTAATGCGCGTAATATCGGTGTCATGAAAAAATACATTGTCCCGGAAAATATCCCGCCCGAAAGAATTGACATCCAGAAACAGAATGATGATACCGACCTGGCCTCGCCGTCTCTTTTCGCGCCCATGAGCCTAGAAATCAGAGTCCCGCCCCCTATCCCGAAGAGATTCGCGAATGTTATTGTGATGTTGAAGACAGGAAGCAACAGCGACACGCCCGCAACCATGAGAGGATTGTTAGTGCGTCCGATGAAAAATGTATCTGCGAGATTGTAGACAAGAATAATCAGCTGGCCGAATATCATGGGCAGTGCAAGCTCAAATAACGCTCTCGGAATCGGCCATGACTCGAAAACTTCCCGGCCTGATATGTGCTTTTTGTTCATGAAAAGATCACTCCTTACCGGGAGTTATCATAGCAGAATTTCCCGGCATGGCGGAGCTTTCCATCAGCTATAGTATTCAGCTTTCATAAGGCGCGGAAAAATATTGCCCGGCTTTGAACATCAGTTTTTTCACGAAGCAGGAAGCGTGAATTTGAACCGTCCGTAATTTTGACAGCAATCTGAACGCCGCGATGAGAAATTTATTGCTGGTTACATAATGTTCCACGAAATAGACTTCTGACTTGTTCATGAGGAGATTCCTTTTCTTTGAGCTTTCGAGCTGATCCAAACGCCCCGCGGGGTATACGTGGTTATGCTCGAATGTAGCCTCATGCGTGATGCCTGTTTTCCTCCCTGCGTCCTGAAGTTTGCTTGCGAGTATAAATTCTTCTCCGTACAAAAAAACATTCTCATCAAGCATTCCGACATTCACAAAATCTTCTGTCCTTATGAAGAACAAGCAGCCTTCCACAGCCCATACATCATGGAAAATTCCGGGGGTGTTTCTGGTTTTTTCAGGATAGTAAGAATATGCGTGAAGTTTCTGCATTACTTTTTTGAGAAAATCGCTGAAGGGGATTAAGCACAGTAAGACACTGACAAATCGGTGAGAGATATAACGCTGGTTTTTCCCCCAGAGCAAAGCGCGTGTGCCTGAGCCTGTTAATACCGCGTACTCTTTTTTCTCCGCGAACAGCTCTTTGATTTTTTCCGCTAGGTCATTGCCGAAAACGACATCAGGGTTAGCGATAGCGATAATATCCGGGTGAAATTTATTGATGAGGAACTTTGCGCCGAAATTGTTGCCGTATGAGTAGCCGCCGTTTTTGTCTGACTGTATGACCGAAATTTTCCCGCCCTCATATTTTTTCAGGACTTCATATGAGTTATTCGGGGACAGGTTGTCGACCACAGCAATATAATCAAGGCTCGGAAAATCTTTTATTGTATCGAGTAACTTTGTTGTGGCTTCAAAATCTTTGTAGTTGAGAATCACCAGTCCGCATGTCAGCATAATTGCGCCGCAAGCCTCCTTAGTTCGTGGATTTTTACGGGTCTGTCAAGTAAACTGTGTATGAGATTTTTTCTATGCCACTTTCGGGAAACGGTCTGCGTATCTCACATAGAAGTGACTTAATGCTTTTGACCAGTTGCTTATCGGCATTGTCCACTTCTGGGATGCTTTTGATACCGCTATCCTCATTCGGTGAGTCATCATCGCCGTTAGGGAGCATTCGAGTCCACGCGATAGACAAACGGTAGCACCTGAAGCCCATCTCAGCGAAAAGCGCAATATCTTCCTTGTAGCGGTGATACATGTCGATTGCTTCGTGTGAAGGGTAAGAATATCCGGGAACGGGTGAAAGCATTTCGAGTTCTCCGCGGGCGACCTTCATTCTGTCCGGGCCTGCGGGAATTGTGTCAACGCTTGAGAGAACCCGGCCGTCCGAGTCATACGCGCCCTCGCACTGGTTTGCGGCTGTGGCTCCTCCCCAGAGAAAGCCCGAAGGGAAAATTTTTCCTGACATCAATTTTTCCTCCTTTGATTGTCTTTTTGGGAATGAAGGAATTATATATCATGCTGTGATAGAATTTCCCCGTAAAAATGGGACCGTTTCCCGAAAGTGGCGTAGAAAAAATCTCATACACAGTTTACTTGACAGACCCGTCCACGCAGAACACAAATACGTCTTTTACTCCTCTGTTGTTCAATTCTGTGAGTACCTGCGCCCAGAATGACGCTCCTTCATGCTCCGCTATCCATATCCCAAGCAACTCTTTGTACCCCTCCATGTTAATGGCAAGGGCTAGATATATCGTTTTGTTGAGTACTTGATGATCGTGATGAACTTTAACGACCAAGCCATCAAGCCAGACGACAGGATAAACAGCCTCCAGAGGTCTGTCACGCCACTGCTCAACTTCCTCATTGACGACATCAGTC
>JAFYBQ010000041.1 GCA_017540085.1 Synergistaceae bacterium
ATGGGATACAACTGCGAATAGTAGACAGATTTTATGCAAGCAGTAAAACGTGTTCCCGATGTGGACATATCAAGAAGGATTTGAAGCTGTCAGACCGTGTATATGAGTGTACAGAATGCGGATTAGTAATTGACCGAGATTATAACGCCGCATTAAATTTGAGAAGCTGTAAGAAATATAGTACCGTTGGCTAGGCGGGAATTGAAGCCTCTGGACTGTCGGACAAGCCTTAGTAGCGTTGCGAAAGGGGACAGGTTGAACGAGGAATAATCGGAAAAGTGTCGATAACACAGAATTACACTTTTTACGTAGCAGGAGCGCGAGTCATGACAGAGGATGACGGACTCAGAATAGACTTGCGGAGAATGTTCCCGGAGGCCGTGAAGCGTGTCGAAATATTAGAGCGGCTCAAAAGGGCGTGGCCTTCTGTCGTGAGATTTCCGGCGGTGTGGCGGTATTCACTTCCTGTTGTGCTGGGAGTGAATTATGTTGTTGTTGACGTTCGCAATGACACCGCCCAAAAAATGCTGTCGAACATGGCCGGGAACATCATGCGGGCATTGTCGGCAATGGGATATGAATCGGACGGAGATTTCTCGCTGAGATTCCACGCGGTGAAGAAAGAAAATCTCATGGGCAGGAAAAAATCATCAGTCCGGGAAATTCTTGCTGACGGAGAAAAAGTCCGGCAGTATATGAGCGGTGCGCCTGAGACACTGCCGGAGGAGATAAATTACGCGCTGGCACACCTTCGGGCATATCTTGACGGGAGGCAGAAATCAGCAAGAGTATAATGTACCGCAAAAAATGCTCACACAGATAAATCACTCATTACGGCGCAGAATCGGCAAAGCTATATCACAATGGCAGATGATTTCCGGCGGGGATAAAATCCTCGTGGGACTCTCAGGCGGAAAAGACAGCCTCATATTGTTGCAGGCTCTCAGCGAATTACAGCAAAGAAGCCCGGTAAAGTTCTCGCTTTCTGCGCTGACCGTAAGACTCTCAGGACTCGAAATTTCCCTACTTCAGGAATATTGCGGGACTCTCGGCGTTCCGTATACAGTCCTCGAACATGACATCATCGGCATAATTCACGCGAGGCAGGAAAAATCGCCGTGTTCATTCTGCGCCAACATGAGACGCGGAATAATAAGCTCATGGGCGGCTCAGAACGGGTACAACAAATTAGCATTAGGCCACACGCTTGATGACGCTGTAGAAACATTTTTCATGAATCTGCTACATTCAGGCCGGGCAAAAAGTTTTCAGCCAAAATCACTAATGACACGCACGGGCGTTACTGTGATTCGTCCGCTGGTACTGTCTACAGAAGCCGCAATCATTGACGAGGTTAGACGGCTGAATCTTCCTGTAATATCGAGTCCCTGCCCGTTTGCCGGACACACAGAGAGGCAGAGAGTCCGTGAATATATAGCGGGATTAAGGAAAGACATTCCGGATTTATACGCTAAAATATTGCACGCGCTACAAAATTTAACCGAGTCTGAAAGCTGGCAATCATGACGACTATAATACCTTCTGACGTAAAAATTACTCCGTGGCTTGAGCAGTTCAGAGCCTTCAAGGAAGAATATCCCGACGCGCTTTTACTCTTCAGGATGGGCGACTTCTACGAGATGTTTTTTGACGACGCAAAGCAGGCGGCCTCCGTCCTGAATATCGCGCTTACCGCAAGAGACCCGGAGAAGAAAATTCCTATGGCCGGAATCCCTCATCACGCGCTGAACTCGTATTTAGATCGGCTGATTCGTGCGGGCTTCCGTGCGGCAATATGCGAGCAGATCGGCGAACCGTCAGCAAAAGGAATCGTAGAGCGCAGAGTCATCCGCGTAGTTACGCCGGGTACGTACCTTCCTGATGATGAGGCCGGAGAATCGGCGCACCTTGCTTCAGTCTGGCCTGTTCGGGGGCGGGTTGCTATGGCGTTATTGTCGGTCAACACTGGGCTGTTAGAGGCCGGGACTCTCTCAGAGCGGGACGCGGAAGCAATGTTATCAGCATTCACACCGGGCGAAATCCTTTACCCCTCGAACATAAAGACTCTCCCCGAATTTCTGACGGGCTATAATCTCCGGCCTGTGTCCCCTGAGACATTCAAGCCCGAAAACGCAAGCGGACGGCTCAAATCAGCATTACACACTTCACGGCTTGAGGGGTTCGGGATTAATGACGGCGATTTATGCACCGGGCCTGCGTGGGCGGCATTGGACTATCTCACGGCGACTCAGTTCAGCTCGTTGAATGACGTTCTGAAACTTTCGCCCCTCATGGTAAAAGACCGAATGAGCATAGACTCGTCAGCACAGAGAAATTTAGAGCTTATCCCCGAAACATCAGGAACAAGCGTATCACTTTTATCATCAATAGACAGGTGCAGGACAAGCGCAGGAAGGCGCACCCTCAAAGGCTGGCTGCTGCGTCCCCTCATGGACATAAATGCGATCTCACAGAGACAGGAATATATCGGCGTTCTTGTCTCATCTCCACGCGAACGCTCACAGCTTCAAGACTATTTATCGTCAACGCGGGACATTGAGCGGTCATTATCACGGCTCGCACTCGGCACGGGAAATCCTACAGACCTCGGCGCAATCCGCGACACCCTACGCATAATCCCCGGAATAAAATCTATAACGCTGGCCAGTCCGCTAAGGTCATTGCAGGAATCACTGCCGGACGTTTCAGCACTGAGCGAATATTTAGAGTCGGCATTGGAGGAGAGAGTCCCCCGCCAGTTAGGGAACGGCGACACAATTCGCTCATCATTCAGCGCGGAATTGTCATCGCTCCGGGAAATTTCGCAGAAGGGCGATATATGGCTGTCTGAATACGTAGAACGTGAGCGGGAAGCAACAAAGACTCCCAAGCTCAAAGCAGGATTCACTAACGCATTCGGCTATTATCTTGAGGCAGGGAAATTGGGACTCGTTGTTCAGCCGGATTACTTCAGGCAGACTCAGACGCTCGTAAACGCAAGGAGATATGTTACGCCGGAATTGAAGAATTTTGAGTCGCGAATGAAAAACGCTGAGGCCGAAATATCACGAATTGAGTCAGAATTGTACCGGGCTGTTGTCGCTCACGTCCTCGAACACAGCAAGGAGTTACAGCTAACGGCGCGGCTACTTGGTATTCTCGACTGCACAGCGTCAGGGGCGGAAATCGCGAGGGCGGGAAATTATTGCTGTCCTGTCGTGGATGACTCTGACGTTATAGACATAAAAGCCGGGCGGCATCCTGTGATTGAGCGTGAACTCAAAGACGCGGGATTTGTCCCTAATGACGTAAATATAGACCGTGAAAGCCGTGTGATAATCCTGACAGGGCCGAACATGGCCGGGAAATCTACATGGCTCCGAATGACCGCGCTAATCGTGATAATGTCGCAGGCGGGGTTGTGGGTTCCTGCCGACGGTGCAAGGGTCGGACTCGTTGACCGCGTATTTACACGCATAGGGGCGCGGGATGATCTCGTGAGAGGGTCAAGCACATTTATGATTGAGATGTTAGAGACGGCCAATATACTGAACAACGTAACAGACAGGAGCATGATAATTCTTGATGAGGTTGGCCGGGGGACAGCGACATATGACGGCATGAGCATAGCGTGGGCGGTGCTGGAATATTTGCAGGGTGCGTCAAAATCGCGTGTGCTTTTCGCGACTCACTACCACGAATTGACCTGCCTAGAAGAGAGATTGCCGGGCGTGAAGAACTACAGCATGACGGTCTCAGAGGGCAGAGACGGAATACTATTCCTCCATCAGGTCGCCAGGGGTGCGGCGGGAAGGTCATACGGGATTGAGGTTGCGAGGATTGCGGGATTGCCGGATGTGGTATTACGGCGGGCGTTTGAGCTGTTAGAAATATTCGAGAAAGACGGCCTTACGGTGAAAGAGATTCCCGCGCCTTTGCCGCAGGCGGCACTGAGACGGCAGATAATGTTATTGTCGCCTGAAAGTGATGCAGTAATTGAGGAGTTAGCCGAGATTGACACGGATAATATTACGCCGATGGAGGCACTGAAGATTCTTCACAGGCTGAAGGAAAAGAGTCGGAATGCACGCATGATATAATCAGCAAAATTCCCAGTAATAAGGAGGTTGACAGGGATTAATTCCCGCGCCATAATGCAGTCAGCAGTCAGCAGTAGCTTCTTATGCTCTCTTATCAGGTATTTCCGCAATGCCTACAGAAAAATTTTCCGTTACATTCTCCGCACAATCAACAGGCACAGACTCACCAACAAAAATTTCTCGGTCATCTCGAATAACTGCACAGGCGGTGTAATTCTTCATGAGCTTGGACAGCGTTTTGACAGCCCAACGGTTAATTTGGCTATATCGCCTCAAGATTTCGTGAAGTTCTGCGGAAACCTGAAGTATTACATTTCCTGCGAGCTTGAAGAATGCGTGAATCCCAGTGTGAATTATCCTGTCGGTACGTTGGGAAGCGGCGATAACAGGGTATCTATACGTTTCATGCACTACGATAATTTTTCACAGGCAAAAGGAAAATGGGATGAGCGGAAAAAGCGTATTCACTGGGACAATATATATTTCATCATGGACACCTGTTACAGCAGCAGCCCGAACACCGAGGCCATGTATAAATTTGACGCGCTCCCGCTCAGAAACAAAGTCATCCTCACAAGGAGCAAAGCTGAAGGCGTGAAATCAGCGGTAAGATTCTCAGTCCCTGAGCTTGACGGCATAGAGCTTGCTTTTATGCTTGAGTACAAATCACGCTTATCATTCAGAAGAAATTTTGATGACTGGGATTATGTGAGCTTCTTCAACGCGAGGTGATAATATTACGGGCATAATCTCACCCACAAAAGGAGTCAGGTCATGCCCGAAATAAAATCACTTCCCGAAAATGTCTGGTCAAGAATCGCCGCCGGTGAAGTCGTAGAACGCCCAGCCTCAGCCGTAAAGGAACTCACAGAGAACGCCCTCGACGCAGGAGCCTCGCGAATATCCGCAGACCTCAAAGACGGCGGAAGATTACGCATTACCGTTGAGGATGACGGAGACGGAATCGCCTTTGACGATTTGCCCCTCGCGCTGATGTACCACGCAACAAGCAAGCTCCGCGAAATATCAGACCTCGAACACATAATCACACTGGGCTACAGGGGAGAAGCCCTCGCAAGCCTCGCCGCTGTCGCAGATGTCGAAATCAGAAGCCGCAGAGCTGAGGACTCAGAAGGCGGACTCATTCGCACACATGACGGCAAAATCTCCGAGCATATCCGCGTGAAATGCCCGAAAGGAACCCGCGTTCAGGTCTCGGAATTGTTCTCAGGACTCCCGGCCCGGCGCAAATTCCTCAAGAGCGCGTCCGGCGAACTCAGGCGGGCGGCTGTATTCATGCGTGAATATTCCGTGTGCAATCCGTCTGTGTCGTTCCTGCTTGAGCATGACGGAAAAGAAATCTTCAGCACTGACGGAAGCGGCGACCGTAAAAGAGTCCTCGCTAAAATCTGGCCGGAAGGTTCAGAGATTCAGACGCTCAATATCCAGTCCGAACACATGAAGCTAGAATGCTGGTTCCAGTCCCGCGCAGGTATATCGGGGCGCGGTGATGTGATGTCTTTCGTGAACGGCAGGGCGGTGAATGATCCCGTCATAAAGTCAGCCGTTGCCACAGCAGGCCGCGAGCTTGCAGGGAACTGGGCACTGTTTTTCACGCTTGAGCCTTCACTCGTTGACGTTAATATTCACCCCGCAAAAGCTGAAGTCAGATTCCGTTACCCTGACGAAATATATTCCATGCTGCATAACGCCGTAAAACGTCTCGGCAGTCCGGGCTATATCCCCGTAACAGCAGACTCGCCCCTCAGAATAAATCCCGCGCCCAAGACTCACAGTCAGCCAAAGAATCAGACTCCCTCTCAGCGTCAGGAATGGAATTTCCGCGATCCCGAATCACGCATAACAGGCACACAGACTCCCGACCATGATGATATTACGCAGGCTAATATTTTTGCTGACGATGGGAATGACTCGCCGTTGCCGGATGTTTCGTTCATGGGACAAAATTCCGGGGGGTATCTTGTGTATGACACGCCGGAAGGGATTACGATTGTTGACCCTCACGCGGCGCATGAGAGAGTGAACTATGAGCGGATAAAGTCCGGGGCGGAAAAGTCTCGGAACGTTCAGAAATTATTAGTACCTGTGATTCTTCATCCGACTCTCGCGCTTGAGACGGCAGAATTTGAGTCAGCCCTGAAAGATTCGGGGTTCGAGTTTGAGAATACAGCCTCAGGAGTCGAACTGAAGTCAGTACCCGCAATCGGAAATGTTGACTTTGAGCCTGAAGCGTTATTGCGGGCATCCCTGCGGGCATTGAAGAACAGCCATGACGGAGACACACGAAATATTTTGTGGCGGACTTGGGCGACAATGGCGTGTAAAGCCTCCGTGAAGCTCACAACGAAATTAACGCGGGAAGAGGCGTTAACCTTGTGGCGGAGTCTTCATGAGTGTGAGCAGCCGTATGTTTGTCCGCATGGCCGGCCCGTAATGATTGAGCTGAAGAATGATGACTTGCTGAAACGTTTTGGGCGTGAATGACTCACTGACGGATGTAGCCCCAGCGTTTTTCGACTTTGACGGCGGCGAGTCCCTCGCTGAATGTTCTTGCGTCCTCATACTGTGCGGCAATCTCCCATTCTGCCGCGACATTCACATAGCCCCAGCGCGTATCAGCCGCAACAGGCGCGAGTCCGTCCCCGAAATTCCCGGCGTTGTTGTAGCGTCTTGGGATTGCTCTGTTGTTCCAGTGTCCTATGTAGCCCCAGCCGCGGTAAGTCGTGCGTGTTCTGACGGGGGCGACTCCGTAGGCGAAATCTCCGGCTTCTGTGTACTGAGGGCGGATAGCGTACTTTCCTTCTTTGTCGATGTAGCCCCATTTGCCGCGAATGTACACCGCCGCGAGTCCCTCGTGGAACTCCCTTGCGCGGACAAATTTCGGCTGAATGACCCATCTTCCGCGCACGTCGATATATCCCCAGAGGCCATTTTTCCGGGCTGGCGCGAGGCCGTCAGCAAAACTCCCGGCTCTCTCGAATGACGGCGGAATAAGGTAGTTTCCCATCATGTCAATGTAGCCCCATTGCCCCGCAACCTGTACGGCGGCCATGCCCTGCGAGAAGGGGAGTCCGTTCGTGAAAAATCGTTCTGTGCGTTCGTCCGTGTCAGGGTCAAAGCGGACAAATGCAGGCTGCCCCTCCGTATCGATATAGTGATCCCCGACAAACGCGAATCCCTCGGCGAAATCTCCGGCCTCCGGGACACGATGCACTAACGGTATCGCGATTCGTCCGAGATAGTCGATGTATCCCCAGCGGTCATTAGACTTCACTGCGGCGAGTCCCTCGTGGAAATCTCTTGCTTCCTGGAATGACGGAGGAATAACGAACACTGCCGGGCGGGTGTAGGCGGCGTATGACGGTGATACTAGTATTAGCGAGAATATGAACAGGGCGGTTAATTTATACTTCATGAGTGAGTCATCAGTCCTTTCGGGGAATATTATAGACGGTAGACGGTCAAAAAAATTCCCCATCACTTTTTCATGAAGGGGAAAATATTTTCTCTGTGATTATTCCTGTGTGCCGGGTGCTGTGCGTCTTGCCTTCCTGCGCTCAAGCTCGTCAAGTATCGCCTTCCTGAGTCTGACTGACTGCGGCGTAACTTCTACAAGCTCGTCCGACTCTATCCACTCCATAGCCTTTTCGAGGGGCATACGGCGCGGAACGTCCAATTTTGTTGTGAGTTCCTTTGTGGCTGAACGGTGATTAGTCTGCTGCTTCTTCTTTGTCGGGTTGCAGGGAATATCGCCCGGACGGGAATTTTCGCCGATAATCATTCCGTTGTAGACCTGCTCAAGCGGTGAAATGAACAAAACGCCGCGGCTCTGCAAATTTTCGAGCTGGTACGCTGTAGCCTCTCCCGTGTCCATGCTTACGAGTGAGCCTCTATTGCGCGTGATGAGATCTCCTGCCCATTCTTTATAGCCGCTGAAACAGTTTGACATTATGCCGAGTCCGCGTGTGTCGGTCAGAAATTCCCCCCTGTAACCGATTAATCCCCTTGTCGGAATCTCAATCTCAATCCGCAATAATCCCCGGTCAGGATTGTCGATGTTAATCACGCGGCCTTTTCTCCGTGTCATTTTCTCGAACACTATACCCTGATATTCTTCCGGCACGTCAATTGTAACAAGCTCGTAAGGCTCAAACTTTTTCCCGTCATGATATTCTACGATTACTTCAGGCTTTGAGACGCAGAACTCCATACCCTCGCGGCGCATTTCCTCAATGAGAATCCCAAGCTGTAATTCACCGCGCCCGGAAATTTTCACACCGTCAGGCCGTCCTAGGTCTTCCATTCTGAGCGACACATTCACGTGCATTTCACGCTGTAATCTTGCTTTGAGCTGGCGTAACGTTACCGCCTGACCCTCGCGCCCTGCGAAAGGCCCTGAGTTTACGAGGAAAAACATTGATACGGTAGGTTCCTCAATGGATAAAGGCTTCAGGGGGGAGTCAGAAATTTCTTCAGCGCAGAAAGTATCGCCGATATTAATCTCGTTCGGCCCGGTAATCCACACTATATCTCCCGCGCTTACCTCGTCAACTTCCGTGCGGTCAAGCCCCCGCGTTACCCATAACTGCGCGGCTTTTGCGTTCTCATGGCCGATAATCTCCCAGTCATCGCCGGAATGATCTGTAGTGTTCCATTTTGTTGACACTCTCGTGAAAGGCTCGCCCTTGCGTATATGCCCCTGCAATATTTTTCCGCAGCCAATTCGCCCGACATACTCATTCCATGCAAGCGTACTTACCTGCATTAGGAACGGTTTATCCGGGTCAACGTCAGGCGCAGGAACGTAATCAATAATCGCCTGAAATAAATCGTCCATGCCCTCATGAGGCTTGCTGAGGTCATTAACCGCCCAGCCGTTAAGCCCTGAGCCGTAAAGAACCGGGAAATCTGCCTGCTCATCACTCGCTCCAAGCTCAAAGAACAAGTCAAACGTGAGATTCAATGCGCGGGTCGGGTCAGCTCCTTCACGGTCTACTTTGTTGATGAAAACAAGCGGCTTCATTCCGATGGATAATGCGTGCTGAAGTACGTAGCGAGTCTGCGGCATCGGGCCTTCATTCGCGTCAACAATCAATATAACGCTGTCGACTGTCGACAAAATTCGCTCAACCTCGCCGGAGAAGTCAGCGTGTCCGGGGGTGTCAATGATATTTATCTGGTAGCCTTTCCATGAAACTGTGCAGGGCTTTGAGCGGATAGTGATACCGCGCTCGCGTTCGAGGGGATTGGAGTCCATTACGCGCTCGGCGACCTGAGTGTGTGCGGCGAATGTCTGAGCGGCTCTGAAGATTGAGTCGATGAGGGTAGTTTTGCCGTGATCAATGTGTGCGACTATGGCAAGATTTCGGATGTTCTTTGCGTCTTGTGCTTGCATATAAAAATTTCCAGTCCTGTTTGTGATAAATTTTTTGTGGAAATTTTAGCACATGTTGATTTATTGAAACGCTGAGGCAAATATAAGCGTATGCTATACTAAACAAAATTGAACGTAAAAGAGGTGAAATTCAATAATGGGAACTATCGTAAAAGTAAAAGATATTCCGGGAACGTCAAGATGGGTAACTCCAAAATGTTCGTGCGTATCTTGGATTGCACATTGGGATGCTAATAGTAGTACAAGAAGACCGTCTACTTGTCCTGTATGTGGCCAGCGTCCTACAAATATGAACCCTTTAGTCGGAGGACATGTTAAAATAACAGACTATGAAGTTGTCGATGGTTATTTTCTGCCAGACAATGATGGACGGTATTACATAACACCGATATGTAACTCTTGCAATGCCAGAGGCGGCTTTACTGACATCAAGATTGATGAAGATTATCTTGTGTCTGCAAGAAGAGAAGATTGTTGCCGTTACAGAGGATAACACAAAAACAAGGCGGAATGAGTCGCTTCCTCCGCCTTTCGTATGTTCCTCAGCTGTTATTGCTATTCCAGCTCTTTCAGCTCCATCAGTGCTGATACAACCTCAGAAGGAAAATCTTTGAATAACTCTTGCAGATAAGCGTACGTTACTTTGGAGTCATTCCGCAATTCATCATATCTCATAAAACTATATCTCATAGAAGCTCCTTGATCCGAATATAAATTCCGCGCAGCCCAGTACAATCCATCTTCACAACACACCAGCCTATATAAAGTCAAACCATGCAAAAAGGCACCAAGTAGAGTGTCATTATCATAATATGAAACTACATGCTTGGTTCCTAGAAAGCCGTTCCATTTTCTATTGCCGTCATCGATCGTAAAACCGTGTTTCCCCGTTATTTGTGCTATTTCTCCTCTTGTCAAATCACGCCGTTTTCCTGAAGTCTGCTTCTTTGGTTCAGGTTGCTTAACTTCAGGCTGTTTCACTTTGGCCTGTTTCGTCAGAGGCTTCTTGATTGCATTCCTTATGTCATCCTGCAACGCATACAGCGTAAAAGCGTCAAGCTCTCCCTTCTTCATCTCAGCAAGAATCGTTTTGCTCACGGACTCTTCATACCCGAAATCAACATTAACCTCAACGCACGCTATACCCTCGTCCTTGTCGCCCATCAGGAAATGTGCAACCCCCGCGAAAAGATTATTGCTCCAATCCCCCGCAGATATATTATCCTGAATCACTCCCAGCAAACGCCGAATCTCTTCACGGTTAGCCTCTGAGTTTGCCGCGAGCCTCTGTACCCTGTACTTGGCCTCCTCAAGTTTATACGGGTCATTACGCAGTACAGGCCGCCAAACCTCCGCAAACTTGTCCCAGCAGCTTAACGCCTCCGAATCATTCCCGGCCTCCTGCGCCGCTTTCGCCCGGTAATACCAGTAAGGCGGGTATACCTGAAAATTACGCTCAACATTACGCGCACGGAGCATTCGCAGACGCTTTGACGGGTCAGACTCATTCACGGCCTTGTAGTAACCGTTAAGGCTCTTCTGCGTCAATCGGTACTCATCCGGCAGTTTGTACTGTCGCAATAAGTTCCATGATGAATTGAGCAGTTTCACCTGTAACTCGTTGCAGTCTTCTATCTCTTCTTTCTTCAACTGCCACAAATCATCGTTCAGACCTTCAAGGAGTTCCGCCTTTGATGACTGATAGCTGAAATATGACGACACACAAGACGTTGCGAGACTCCCCAGCCAGCTCCATAAATTTCCACCGTATGCACGAATACCCGATAGCGCGTCAATAATCTGCCTCTGTTCACGCCTGTCGTAACGCTCCTGAAATCTTTTCGCCTCTTCCTGCCGTAACCCTTTGCCCGTGATGAAATTCATCAATTCCGCGAAAAGCCCGGTCATCTCGTAATCACTCTCAATATTTCCCAGCGCAAGTTTGTTGATGATTGTGTTGTATTCTTGGTCAAGTACTATTCTGTCCTGCGCTGTGATTATTCGGTGTATTGAGACTATTGCCATGTTCAACGCTAACATTGTGTGCTGCGGGTCATATGACTCTTCAGCGTGAACGGGTGATGATAACGATATTATGATGAGGATTATTGCAGCGAGGCTTTTCATGATGATTGCTCCTTTGTGTTATTGGGATGAAAATAATTTTACCATTTAGGTACGGTGATTGTGATTCCTTTCTCAGCAAGTGTCTTCTTGAAACGCTCATTGAGTATCTGAGGAAGATATTTCTTCACGGCCTCAGTGAGAAGGATTGCGCGCCTGCTGTTGACCCTTCCGCGCCCGGCACGTATTGACTCTCTCAATTCCGCGTCAATCTCTGCGAGGCTCTCTGACTTATCACCGCCCGTAATCAGACGTGAAAATCCGTTCTCCGTCAAATCACGTTCAATGTCATCAATTTTCGGCAGTGCTGAAGTGTTCACGGTCTCATAATCTCCCAGCAAGTGAACGTCATATATTATTGTCGCAATAGCATTCGCATAGCCGCGGGCTGTAGGGATTCCTGTTACTGATGTTACGGCATTGATTAGCTTTCTGTTACGGCGGGATTGTATGTTCCTCATGAGGTACGCAAAGAATTTCCGTTCTTCATATTTTGCGTTGGGATTACCTTTAAGGCATGAGCGAATCTGTTTCACGAGAGGCGCATAATATTTAGGGTCAGCGTTGAAGCCCCAGTGAAACAATAAACGATGGCCGTAATTCCCCCACGTGAACCACGAAAAATTTTCCTGCAAATCACGGTAATCATTCCCGATGTCATCTATAACTTCCTGAGCCGTTCTCCACAAAGGGAGAATGTTATTCCGTGATACATTCTCAGAAATTCCGAACACTCTATCCCATAGCTGTATATGTTCCTGTCCTGATTTAGCGCAGACATCACCGCAAACGAAAATCATCATCACAACAAGCGCAAACCTTATCCCGAAATTACGAGACACGACAATTATCACTCCCAACAAAAAAGCAGGTCTCGCGCATTATCTTAACACGCAAAACCTGCCGTAATGTTTTCAGCTTTGAACGCTTACAGATTCACAGCAGGAATCCCCGCAAACCCTTTCGCTAAATCCTCGTCCGTCGGAATATAGTCGGTCATTGTCCCGTCGTTGTACCTCTCGTACGCGGTCATGTCGAAATATCCCGTGCCAGTCAGCCCGAAAATTATCGTCTTCTCCTCGCCCGACTCTTTGCACTTCAGAGCCTCATCAATCGCGACTCTAATCGCATGTGCGCTTTCAGGAGCCGGCAAAATCCCTTCAACCCGTGCGAACATTTCAGCAGCCTCAAATACGCTCGTCTGTTCTACAGCTACGGCCTCCATCATTCCGTCGTGGTAAAGCTGAGAAAGTATGCTGCTCATTCCGTGATAGCGCAGGCCGCCCGCGTGGTTTGCTGACGGTATAAAGTCATGGCCGAGAGTGTACATTTTCGCCATCGGGCAGACCTTCCCGGTGTCGCAGAAGTCATACGCGAATTTCCCCCGCGTAAAGCTCGGACAGCTCGCAGGCTCTACAGCTATTATCCTGTAATCCGCCTCGCCCCTGAGCTTTTCGCCCATGAACGGAGAAATCAGCCCGCCCAAATTCGAGCCGCCTCCCGCGCACCCGATAATCATATCCGGCTTTATCCCGTACTTTTCGCAGGCCGCTTTCGTCTCAAGCCCTATCACAGACTGATGCAACAAGACCTGATTCAGAACGCTGCCGAGAACGTACCTATAGCCCTCTGTTGATGTTGCGACTTCTACAGCCTCGCTTATCGCACAGCCAAGTGAGCCGGTTGTGCCGGGGTGAGCCGCGTTAATCCTGCGCCCGATTTCAGTATCCATTGACGGAGACGGGGTAACGCTCGCGCCGTATGTGCGCATGACTTCACGCCTGAAAGGTTTCTGCTCATATGACACTTTAACCATGTAGACTTTGCACCCAAGCCGGAAGAACGAACACGCCATAGCAAGTGCCGTACCCCACTGCCCCGCGCCTGTCTCGGTCGTTACGCCCTTGAGTCCCTGAGTCTTTGCGTAATATGCCTGAGCTATTGCGCTGTTCAGCTTGTGGGAGCCGGATGTGTTGTTGCCCTCGAACTTGTAGAAGATATGCGCCGGAGTTCCGAGTAATTCCTCAAGAAATACCGCGTGTACTAACGGTGAGGGGCGGTACATTTTGTAGAAGCTCAGAATCTCATCGGGAATCGGTATGTATGCTGTATTGTCGTCAAGCTCCTGGCGTATAAGCTCATCGCAGAATATCGGCCTCATCTCGTCAAACGTTAAGGGCTTGAGCGTTCCCGGGTGAATTAGGGGGGCGGGCTTTGTCTTCATGTCTGCCCTTACGTTGTACCACGATGAAGGGATTTCGGATTCGTCCAAGTATATTTTGTAGGGGACTTTCATTTTGTCCATGTGATAATCTTCCTCCTGTTTTCGTAATGGGCGTTATTATAGTGCAGGGTCAAAATTTTCTGTGTAGCATATTTGAGCGTTAATGCTCCGTGATTCCTGCCGGGATTTTTACGGGGCAGGGGATGAGTCCGACGGTGTAACGGATAACATATCTTCTGCGATTCTGATTAGCTCTTCTCTTTTTGCTGACGGGCTTTCAAGATTTAGGGTAATATTATCCGCAACATTTACGGCAAGCACAAGCGGCATAAATGGCCGGGACTCTATTATTGCGTCATGGCCGGATACTTTCAGCAGCTCGAAGCCTGAGTCAGTCGGCATCATTCCTTTGTCGGTGTTCACTTCCGGGGGGATATAGAGACTTCCTGCCCCTGCGCCCTCGCTGAGTATGGTCTCAATGAAGCCGGGCGGGGATTCTCGCTGGTATGTCATGTAAGTTACTGTGCCTTGTGATTCTTGATTGTATTCTGTGATGAGTGGGAAAATATATTTGCTGACGGAATGCCATTCGCCAATGTTTTCGGGAAGCTCAAGCGCATAAGCCGGAGCGCATACCGCAATCATCAGCACCGCAAGAAATTTCTTCACCGCTCTGCCTGCTTTCATGGGAACATGATTATGCCTTGTCATTTTTGCGGAAGACTCCTATAACTGCCGCGACAATCTCCGCCGCTGACACAAAGAAATGTTTTAGCCCCGCCATAATCTGAGGCATTGCCACAACCGCGATAATTATTGAGAGCGTCCAATAGTTCCAGTGATATAGCCCCGCAACATCATGCTTCAGCCCGGTAACATCCATTCTTAGCTCTACTACTTCCGATTTCAGCTCCGTAATGTCCTTCCTGATTTCTTTTGAGAACGCCTCAAATTTTGCGTCCGTCTTCTGCGTGAACGCCTCAAATTTTGCATCCTGCTTCTCTGCAAACGCGTCAAATTTTTCGTTCTGCTTCTCCGCAAAGTCATTATGCAGTTTTACCATTTCAGCGCGAAATTCAGCGTTATCCGCCCTCATGTCTGATAATTGCTTGTCCGTCCGCGCAAAATGCTCCCTCAGTAACGCTTCAATCCTCGCAACGTCATCGCTTGCCATAATGCTGCCTCCTTTCATGTGGATGTGAATATTCTACATTACGCCCGCGCCCCGTCAAATGAATATCCCTGTGCTAATATACTCTTATCCACAAAAATTTTTGGCACAGGGAGGGAATTTTACGCGCAAAATGACAAAATCAGTACGCAAATTTTTCACGCTCGCTTACGCCCTAATCACATCAGAATGGAGAGCCGTAACCGTTATCATACTCGCAAGCCTCCTTCAGGCATTCGCGGTGAATTATTTTACGCTTCACTACCGCTTCCCGGATTTAGGTGTGTCAGGGATTGCCGTCCTCACGAATTATGCTTTCGGAATCTCGCCGAACTGGGTAATACTCGCCGGGAATATTATCCTTATGATATGGGCATGGCGGGACTTGAACCTTCATTTTCTCGGCCTGACTCTGATTTCTATATTTACGTTTTCGGCGGGGCTGTCAGTTTTCGCGCTTTACCCTCTGAGCCTTCCCGATGATAAATTCATGGCCACTGTCATAACAGGACTCATAAAGGGCTTTGCGGGCGGGATGATGTTCAACATAGGCGGGTCAAGCGGAGGGACGGACATTATTGCGGCGGCACTGAGACGGCGTTACGGGATAGAAGTCGGGCAGTTCTCGATTTTCGTCAACATGATAATCATCGCGCTGTCTGTCGGGATTGTGGGACTTGAGTCGGCTGTCTACGGTGCTGTGGGACTCTACGTCAACGGAGTCACAACGGACAATGTTACGCGGAGTTTCGACAAGCGGAAACAGGCCATCATCATCACAAACAAGCCCGATGAGGTCAGCAAATTCATCAACGATCACGGCAGGGGTGTTACACGTCTTGAGGGCAGGGGAGGCTACACGGGTCAGCCGAGGCAGGTATTGATTACGCTACTTGACCCGCGGCAGGTCGTAATCCTGAAACGTTTTCTGAAGGAGCATGACGAGCACGCATTTGTATCAATCTGCGACGCGGCTGAAGTATTAGGGCAGGGCTTCAAGAGCTGGCGTTCACTGTAGGGCTACCCCCCTTCCGCTGTCGCTCCCTCCCCCCTTGGCAGGGGGGACGAGAGACTCGCCGGGGATTCTCGCCTCCCTTGCGTAAGGGGAGGTGGCTGAAAGCCGGAGGGGTCGCTGACGGAGGGGGCGCGGAGGGCAGAAATTTTCATGATGAGGAGTGATTACTACGAGTGATTTCAGCATAGGCAGTTTATTGGACGAGGAGAAGAGAGCATCATTGCAGACTTTTTCGGGAAATCTCCCGGCGGATTCGGCGCGTACGGCAGAGTCTCAGCACTCCAAGAAAAATATCGTCTCACGAGTGGCATATCTTATAGGCGTTGACGGAAAATATTTCGGTCTTGAGCAGGGCGAGAATATGAATCCTCCGTTTTACCGCTCTGTGTATGAGGAGCTTAACGCCGACAAGGAAGCGCGAATCGTGAGGAGTCTTTGTCGGCTGAGGACGAAATTACAGCGCAACTTCAAAGCCATATGCACCGAGATGAATGCAGACGTGAAAAATATTGACTCAATGCCTGACCTTGTTCCGCCGGATATATTGCAGTCCCTCGAATCTGACGGAATATCTATCGTCAGGCCAAGACGCAGGCCGGAGGATTATATTGTTGACGTTCACAACTATTTACTGCCGCATGTCCCTAACTGCCAGAAGTTTATTCCCTCGTGGGTGAAATGGATCTACATCCGCAATTTATTTTTCATCAGCAGGGGGAACACCGTAGACGGAAACCGCGAGGCCGCCAGAGTCTATTACGAGTGCCGGGACTTTTTCCCCTACCAGGCTTATATCAACTGGAGTCCCGATGACAGGGACGGCAATATTCTGCGGGACGACGCAAAATTTCTCCCGATATTGTACGAGCGGAACAGGGATAAATTCTACGACATGAGCAAAGTTACGGAGGCGGGAGACTCGGCCATTGATGACCCGGGGGAATTTTTCGCGCAGGCTCAGAGGGTTCTTGTTGCGGTTGACTGTGAAAACGCTGACCCCTGCAAAGTTATAGGCATAATGAAAGAATTATCCCGGCGGAATCTTGTGCGGAAAGTCGCGAAAATTATTCTTGTTGATGATGAGCATACCTCTTCACAGTGGCGGGCATTGAGGCGGAATGAAAATTTGCCGCTTGAGTACTACATGACAGACCGCGTGAAAGATGATAAGTCAGCAGTAGACGTAGCATTGACGATAAAATTTTACCGTGAGTTTGAGCGCATGAAAGCGGAAGGGACTCCGATCGACT
Organism: Synergistaceae bacterium; assembly: GCA_017540085.1. Taxonomy (NCBI): domain Bacteria; kingdom Thermotogati; phylum Synergistota; class Synergistia; order Synergistales; family Synergistaceae; species Synergistaceae bacterium. The sequence goes on from JAFYBQ010000041.1 coordinate 17,301, forward strand.
CGGCCATAATAATATCAAGCGACTGTGATTTTTGGCCGTTAATCGAGCTTACGCCGGAGGTGAAATTCATGGTAATGCTTGAATATGATAACTGCTCTCAGTCATATTACCAAAGATTGCAGAATAATGATGTTCCGTTTCTGTACATAGATGAATATTTCGGGGCGGGGAATCTTGAGCTGAAGACAGAAATTGTTTTGCAGGAAGTTATACGCGAGATAGAGGAGGGATATTTGAGCAAGATAAATATATTCTCGGTGCTGAACCGTGCGCTGACAAAATTGGAGCTGAAAATGAACGACAGCGAGGCCGCGGCGTTTTTCGGAAGGTTTATAGAGCCGATGACGATAACATTTGCCAGGAACGGAAGCGCATTGCTTCAGAACAAGCCAACGCTGAAGGAATAAATATTCTCCCCTCTGTGAAAATTTCAGGGGGGTTAATTTTTCTCAGCACTGCACGTAACATCAAAAGTATATTTCTCGTCCGTATAATTCTCGTCAGCAATGAAACCTTCCCAGCGGATAAGGGCAGAATTTCCCGGCATGAAAGACAGGGTGATTTTGTCCTCGCCGTCAATAAATTCCGTGCTGAAGCTCCATGAGTTTTCGCCCTCGCGCTTCATGTCATAGGGAACGGCATACTCCCATGTTCTTTGGCATACAATTTCGCCCTGAACGTTAGTGATTACACCCGTGAAAATGACATCTGCTCTTCCTTCGCCGGAACTCTCAGAATATTTCACGCTCTCAATTGTGAGTTTCACGTCATCGGCATTGAGTGAGACATCTGCGCCGGGCTGACGGGGGTCAGTGCCTGTGCCTGTGCCTGAACCTTTCCACACACCTATGAGCGAATCGAGCCGGGAAGATTTCTGCTGACTCTGAGATTCTGCGGCGGGCTTGCGGGATTTTGAGACTCTGCGCTTCTTCTTTGCGTCTGAAACTTGCGCTGACAGGCTCACAATCACCATGACAATAACGGTAGCGGCGATAAATTTCACGGAATGTTTCATTGCGTCATCACTTCTTTCATTGGGATAAATTATTGTAGCACAGGCTGTATAATTATCGGTGCAAGGAGGATTGACCATGACAAAAATTTTGGTAGTCTCAGGACACACAGACCTTCAGGGAAATTCATTCGCCAACAAAATAATACTCTCGCGGCTTGAAGAGATAATGCCTGCGGAATATGTATACCTCGACTCGGAATATCCCTCATGGAAATTCGACATTCAGCGCGAGCAGGACAGACTCAGGAATGCGGACGTTATTGTGCTTCAGTTTCCGTTCTTCTGGTACGGAGTCCCGTCGCTGATGCACAAATGGATGGAGGAAGTATTCGTGCATGGATTTTCGCACGGCTCAAAGGGGAAGGCTCTCACGGGGAAAAAGCTGGTTGTGTCGTTCACGTCAGGCGCGCCGGAAGAAATGTACACAGCCGGAGGAGTGCAGGGTTACCCGGTTGATGACTTCCTGATACCGTTAAAGCAGTTCGCGAAAGCCTGCGGAATGACATGGGCGGGGTATGTCTACAGCGGGGGATTGTCCTACGCAAGCAGGCATGATGACGAGAAATTACAGCGGATGAGGGAGAAAGCACTGAATCATGCCGAAAGAGTCGCGGACTTGGTGAAATCACTCTAAAGGCGGTTGACAAGCCATGAAAAATAATATAATGGAGTCAGGAGTCAGGAGTCAGGAGTCAGGAGTCAGGAGTCAGGAGTCAGGAGTCAGGAGTCAGGAGTCAGGAGTCAGGAGTCAG
>JAFYBQ010000042.1 GCA_017540085.1 Synergistaceae bacterium
GGGTGGGGTAAGAAGTTCTATTGCGGAATAATGGTATCTATTGCGGGACTCGTAAGCTCCCCGTTGATGGCGGTATACTCAGCGTCAAAAGCAGGTGTATTCAAACTCGTTGAAGCACTGAATATCGAGCTTGAAGAAGCCGGAAGCCCTAACAGAATCCTCAACATATCCCCCGGATCAATAAGCGGGACAAAGTTCAATGACCCATCAAAGCCCAACGACATATCACAGACATTATCACTGGCAAACGAAATCATAGACCGCATGACAGACGGCGGGACTCTCTTCATTCCACAGTACGATGAAATATACAGGGGAGTTATTGAGCGTTACAGGGAAGACCCGCGCAAATTCGGCATGTCAAGCTATGAATACAAGAAAGCCTCAGGAAGGACAGACAGCAGAAGCAGAGTCGTTACGGGATATTTGTCCGGGACATTTGACCTTTTCCACATAGGACACCTGAATCTCCTCAGGCGGGCAAAAGAACAGTGCGATTATCTTGTTGTCGGAGTCCATCCCAGCGGGCTGCGGAAGGGAAAGCCTACATTCATTCCTCTTGACGAAAGAAAAGCTATTGTAGCCTCATGCAGATATGTCGACAAAGTGATTGACGCTCCTGCGGAAGACAGCGACGCTTGGGACGAATGGCACTACAGCAAATTATTCGTGGGAAGCGATTACAAGGGGACAGAAAGATTCAGGCGTTACGAGGAAATATTTTCCGGGCGCGGAGTTGAGATAGTGTATTTCCCGTACACAACGACAACAAGCAGCTCACAGATAAGGGCGGCAATAATGGCATCAATACAGTAACAAAAAACGCCCGGCACCCTTCACAGCACCGGGCAGAAATTTTCCCCGCGTCAGTTGTTCTTGAACAGGAGAGTCATAAGATTCAGCACTTCATTTCCCCAGTCGCTTGCGGTCTTGGCTAAGTCTTCCTGAGTCGGCTCTTCTGACTCTCGGAGCTTCATTACCTCGCACAAGATAGAATTTACTTCAGGATTCCCCCCGTAGCCCGGCATGAAGCTCACCGCGTGAAGGATTAATCCCTTTATGGATTTCCGCTCAGTCTCAGACAGCCACGAACACAGGAAATCCCCGTAATATTCCGGCCCGTACTGTGTCGGCAAATTCAGAGGCTTCTGCGCCTCAAGCCTGAGATTGTCGTCATCAGTCAGCTTGAAATACTCGTTCATTCTCCGGCGCAACGGCTCGAACACTCTCTCCTCGTCCGCCGCAATTGACGCGCATATGAACTCAAGCAGGAATGACGCTACCCGGTATGACTGCGACAGCTGAGTCCCCGGCGCAAGCTCCGTGAATAGTATTTTGTCGTCCCAGTTGTATTCACGCCCTGACACCCCTAAATCCGGGAGAATCTGCCAGCCTTCAACCTGCGCTGTGTCCACGATGGATTTACGTTCCTTGCCTGTAAGTTTCACGTTCGGGGACATGCTGAACTTGAACAGCTTGCCTAAATTCCCTAATGTCGCGATTAACGGCAGGTCGCTTCCTTCAGGCCGCAAAGTTTTTATGAAGCCCTCAAAGTCGGGGCGTTCCTCAATATTTGCGAGGTCAGGAATTTTTTCGGCACTCTTCTGCAACTCAAGGAACACTTCCCACGAGTCGACAAGGGATTTGAAGATTGACAGGTCGGAAAAGAAGTCGGGAATCTCAACGGACTCATTGTCCTTTTTGCTGAGGGTTATAGACGGATTGCCGGGCTTGTAGGAAAGTTTCAGAGTCGTCTGCGGCTTGAGGAGGACTAATCCCCCCTTGCATAATTCTTTGTATATCGGCGTGAATTTCTGCAAAGCCTCGTCAGTGTGCCTGATTTGCGGCTGCCCTTCCCTGTGAAGTTTTTCGCATGTCCTTATTACCGTAAAGGCGACAGGAGTCGGAAGCGGGAGCATTGAATTTGCGTAGGAGTTAAGCAGAATGTCAAGCAGCCCTTCAGGAACGGAGTCCATTTTCCTGCACATCGCTAACAAATCCTCATTAGGCAGCCAGACTTTTATCGAAAGCCACGTAATAAAGCGTATGAGATTGTCCCGGAGAGCGTCCCATCTCAGCAACGGTAACAGCCTGAAAGCCTCGTTTATGCACGCGCTGAGGTCTAATTTGTCGGTGATAGTGCGCCGCTCGATTCCGTAGAGCCAGATTGCCGGGTAGCACATATGCAGCGGGGGCTGAATCCGTGCGCCTGCAAGCCACGTGAGATATATACCGCGCTGTAACGGAGTCATTGCCGCGTAAGACTCTGCACCTTCAGCCGGGAGAGCATCGCCCTTCTGCGGGAATGAAACGGGCAGTGTAACATCAATACATGACGGCTCCGGGGTAGCTGACTCACCGTTAGCCCAGTAAGCGAAAGGGCCGGGGACTGCGATATTCTCAAGCTGGATATTTCCCGTCCTCCCGCACCATCTCAGCAGGTTAGCTTTTGCCTGAGCCTGTTTCTTTGGCTCGGACGAGAGTCCATAGGGTGAGTCCTCGCCTGCCGGGGCATGTGATGAGTATGTAGCTCCCGCGGCGAGTCCTGGGTCTGTTACTGGTTTTGCCGACAGAACGAACGCTGTATCATCGTCGCTTTCGTCAGCAATTTCGACATCCGGCAGATCTAGCGATTCGGGATTAGCGGGTGAAGGGACATCTGCGGATTCGTCAGTGTTCGGGGACTCTTGGGTCTGAGTCCCGGACTGCTGACGGAGGAACGCTCCCACAGCTACAACTATGAACAAGCCTATAACAAGGTATATCATTAATTTGTGCCTGCTTTCTTATGATGTGAATATATCGCTGTACATATTGCAGAAATTTGCAGCAGCAACAATTCGGATGCCGTTATATTCCTGAATGTCGAGAAGGTCTTTGTCCCCGCTGACGATGTATAACGCTCCTGAATCTGCGGCGCATTCAATAAATTTGTTGTCGTCTGGATCTCTGCATATGCTGAATGATGATAACGGGATAATTATTTCTATTGCTGAAATCAGAGGGAGAAGGACATCGCGGCTGAAATGCCCCTGTCCCCTGCTGATCATTTCATCTGTAACCTCGTAATATTCACTGAGTATTTCAGCAGAAGCGCATACTGATAATTTGCCGTCAGCGGCAGCTTCAAGAATCATTCTGGGTTTTCCGCCGAAAAATACGCCTGATATTACAACATTGGTATCAATGACTATCTTCATGCCTTCCTGCGCGTCCGAACAGACTTTACCGCGTCAGCAATATCATCCTCAGTCAAGCCGGAACGCTCTGCCCAGTCTTTTGCCTCGTCAAGCATAATTCTGAAACTCTCAGGAGACGAGTCATCATACCGAATCATCACAGCTTCAGCCGAATCTGTACGCATGAATTTTCCCCTCCCTACAATATTTCCATCTGGAATTTCTCAAGCATATACGCGGGATTGTATGACATTTTCGACTCCCTTAGTCCCGGCTCGCCCATGTCTTCCTCACGGTTCACCCATGTGTAATTTTGGCACTGCTCCTTCAGGAACATATTATTGATGGCCTGATAGCTTCCGGCGTATTCCGGCATGGCCTTTTCGTAGCGTATATCTATATTTTCCGGGTCAAGCTCTTCCGCGATGGTGTAGGCGACTATTTCCCCGTCAACTTTCAGCATACCCCCCGAAAACTTGAAGTCCTCCCAGTGATTCAAGGCGTTCTGAATCGCTATGTCCTCATCAGCGAGCGACTCGGCCTCGTCCGGTGTCATCGTGAGTGCCCTGTGAGCGCGCCATTTTTCCTGAAACGTCATAATCTCCGCGAAATCATTGGGCGTTACGGGGTAATAGTCCCATTCGTAGCCCGTGAGGAATGCCCGAACCCTGTTGCGCTTGTGGGCGTACAGTTTTCCCTTCAGGGCTGTCATGTCCTTCACCGCGTAAACATATTCATGCTGGTCTCTGTCATCATTGAACCTGAGTCCCGGACGGCCTGAGAGAATATCTTTCACTTTTGCCGGGACATCATATACCACGTCCCCCGGCGAGAAGTGCGACAATTCCGCGTCCCAGTCCGCAACAGCGTCCCAATTTCCGCAAGGCCCGAAATACCCCGGAAGCGGCCCGCCTGACCTGAGCCAGCATAAAGCCCCGCCCGTTTCGGCAAATTCTATCGGGTAGGCGTGATCCCATGACCACAGGCCGAAAAATGAATACTCCGCGTAATGTACCGGGGATAACTGGTAGTATTTCGTGTAAATGTCTTTGTCCTGCCATGTAAATTTTCTGAAATTCAGCATACGATTGTTTTCCCTTTCTGCACAAAAAAAGCGGCTCTCACATTTTCGGGGAACCGCTTCCGTTTCTTGCTGCGTGAAACTGCTTTATTTGCTGATTGGCGCGTTAACAACGCTGTCTTTGAGGTCTTTCCCCGGGCGGAAGACGGGTACTTTTTTCGCAGGAATGAGGACGACCTTTGAGGGATCCTGCGGGTTGCGCCCTTCTCTTGCGGCTCTCTCTCTGACTTCAAACACTCCGAAGCCCACGAACGTGCATTTGTCGCCCTTTGCAAGCGCGGCCTGAATCTGTGCGAAAACCTCATCAACAACAGGCGCGACATCTTTTTTCCGCATTTCGAGCTTGGCGGTGATAGCGTCAATAAGTTCTGCTTTGGTCATGATTTACACCTCCTGATGAAAACTTTTCTGCATTGTATCAGCTTTTACGAATTATGCAACATGTGAGCGCGGTGTTTTACGGGGTTTTTGCGAATTGCCGGGAGATTCTATTTCATTACCTGCTGTTTCTTGTAGAGCCATGAGAAAAGAATGTGGAATATGTCAGCTCCGAGATAACTCAGAAGTGCCGCTATTCGTTCGCGTTTTCTGGCCATAGGGTCAAAAATTATCGCCCGCCTGTATTTTTTCATTTCCTCCCATATCATCATGCGCTCTTTTTTCCGGGAGAACGGGTAATTTAGGTACACACTTCTGTTGAGGCTGAACGCTCTTGACGAGGCCGCCGCCCTAAGATCCGGGAATCTTTCGACAACAGCCCCGTAATATTCTCTTGTGGCCGGAATAACGTGTAGCATTTTCGGGGAAACATCAGCCTTCATTATGCTGCCCGGCCTCATGCGGTAGCCGTATAGCTTTTTGTACGTCAGCGCAATCCTTGAGCTTCTGAAAAAAATCTTGTACGTTGTGAAAGCATCCTCGTAGTACATTCCTTTGGAAAATTCCGTATCCGCCCATATTTCGCGCCTGTATAGCTTTGCCCATGTGCCGTGGTCAAAATCCCGCTGGTAGAAAGCCTCCCGGAACGCATCATGAGGAGAGACGCAACGCTCCCCTGATTCTGAATCGCTGCTCCAGTCCGGCGAGGTGCTGAAAATATTTGTCCCTGCCATAACGATGTCAGCGTCATATTTGTGAATCAGCCTGAGCTTTTCTTCGACTAGATTCGGTGCTATCACGTCATCGCTGTCAACAAACATCAGAAAGTCCCCGCCTGCCCTTGCGATTCCGTAATTCCTCGCGTCAGACAGTCCGCCGTTCTCTTTATGGTATACGGTGATCCGGGTGTCATTGCGAGCGTACTCATCGCATATCTGGCCGCAAGTGTCCGGGGAGCCGTCATCAACAAGAATAATATCGAGGTTCGTATACGTCTGCTGAATTATGCTGTCGAGGCAGTCGCGCAAATATTTCTCTACGTTGTATACCGGGACAATCACGCTCACTAAGTCCACTATGATTTTGCCCTCCTCTGTATATGTTTCTGCTGTGCTTCCGATATCTGGTTCATTGCGATCAGGAACAGTGTCCAGTTCACTATCTCTATAGGGGTGCCAGTGAATAATATAGTCTCAAGCAGTCCGTAATATAAACATACTGCAAGCAGACTACCCGCAAGCCTCTGGAATCTGGTCATGTCTACCAAATGCTGAAAGTATTTTTTCGCGAACCATAGTATAGACCCTATGTGTATGATGAAGCCTATAAGCCCCGACTGAATGAACCTGGCAAGATAATAGCCGTCTAAATAATGAATACCAGCCAAATCAATTACGTTAAACTGATCTATAAATCCCAGTCCTGTAAGCCATGTATTTTTCTGAAGCATTATGTCTATAAGTACATAATTTCTCATTCTGTTGCTTTCTAGGAAAACATAATCCCAATCCACAGTAACAATAACGATGTAAGCCAGCACCACAGTGGCAAAGATAACCAGAAACCAGATACGCCCTCCTATTTTTGTGCGGAAGGTCAGGAAGAAATATGCCATGAAGAAAAGTATAATCCCCGTCATAGCGGCTCTTGAAGCGGTGCTGAGGAGTATAATAACAGCTATCCCTGAAACGGGAATCAGGAACAGGATATTGAACATGTCATCAGAGGCCAAGTAACGCCCCTTTTCCGCGGCCAAAGTCCTGTATAATGAGCAGTATAAATCAGGAACTCCATTGCTCTATGACCTGCGTAGTTGGGATGGCCAAGACCGAACGCATACCTGTATCTTTTCGCGTTATTGAACAAGTCGCCCAGATGATTCAGTACAGCAAGATTGTCAAAGTTGAGTATATACGCGGTTGTGAGTCCTATTCCCAGAGCAAGGCAGACAGCCTTTACGAACTTCAGCTTTAGGTCATACTCAATCACGATTCTTGCGGAAAGGAACAGCGTAATCGAGCCTACCATGAAACCCAGCATGATTTTGTAGTTCTTAAAGCCCCTGAACATAAAAAAACCGCAAAACGACATAATCACCACATAAAGCACGTACAGGAAAGTACAAGCGATAAATATAGTGATAACAGAGCTGTGATATATACTGCGCGTCTTCATCGAAAGAGTTATCAGCATAGCCGTCCCGCATATCGCTATAGCCATTGTATTCCCCAATACGTTTATCCCTGTGGAAGCGTCAACTCTGTCAGCAATGAAAAGCGGCACAAATGTCTTATTGAACATGAACAAAAAAAACATAGCTAAGAACATCCGCTTTTTATTATTTATGATATTCGCGTAAGACGCTGTGTCTCTCACTGAGACAGGCATATAACCGAACAATGGAATGAAACCCCTCTTAGTCTTCTTAATATGATTAATATAGCATATTATGTACTTGCCGCAAAATTGTCCGCGTGAAGTTTTTACGAGGCAATCAATGCTTCAATGTTGTAGAATTATAACCATTAATCTTAAACTCAGTACAGAGGGTGATACCGATGAATTACATCAACACCGTAACAATCTCCGGCCTCATGCACCATCTTAGCCGGAAGAAGGACAGCGGCTATTTCCCGTTCTCAGTCCGCCACGAAAATTTATGGACTGACGGAACGACACGCAAAGACTTCCTCAGCGCGAGGGCATTTCCCGAAAGCCTCCGGGAAAAACTTTCAGGCATGGCCGAGAATACTCCCGTCAAAATCACAGGAGTATTGCGCTCCTCAAAGGGCAGCGGCGAAATGTTCATTGACGTTGCGGAAGCTGAGACTCTCCCGGAGCTTGGCACTCCCGCCAACACCGTAACGCTTTCGGGAGCCGTCCACGTCATCAAAGCACAGAATGAGGGCGAGACAGGCACCGGGAAATACACGCGCTTTGCTGTCAGGCAGGAAGACCCCGAAAAGGGCCGGGATTTTATCGTTGTCCGCGTATATGATGAGGACATGCGGAAGATTCTTGCAGGGAAAAATGACAATGACCCCGTAACAGTTGAAGGCACATTGAGATCCTCACGGGGGAGCGGAGTGAATTACGTTCGCTGCGGAAAAATTGAGTAAGTGAGATGACATTATGGACATTCAGCGGCTTGAAGACTGCATACGCGGAAGACTCAGCAACTTTCCCGCAAAAACGAGAAGGGTTGCAGAATATATTTTAGGGAACTCGCCTGAAATAGCGTTTCACTCAATAAGCGAGACAGCAGAGAAATTATCCGTATCACGCGCCCAGCTTGTGAGGGTTGCCCGGATGCTCGGCTTTGACGGCTATGCTGACCTGAAGAACACTCTCAAGAAAAAGCTGCTCAATCAGGTGATTCCGTCGTCAGGCGATACAGTCCCGGAAGACAGCGCAGACACCGCCCTAAGATTATGCCGCCTCGAACATGCCAATATCGATGAGACATACAGGAATATATCCCTTAACCGCGAGGACGTTCGGAGATTCTGCACCGCCGCCCGCGATTCTGACGCTATATACTGCATGGGCTGGGGCATATCTTCAATGCCTGCTGAATGGCTTTACACGCGCTTTGCCGAGCTTGGCATGAAGTCCGTATTAATGCGCCGTGGCTCTCTCTCGCTCCTCGAACAGGCACGCGGCATAACAGAAAATGACATGCTCATAGTGTGCGAGCTTCCCAGCTATGTTATTGAGGTAACAGAAGCGGCAGAGCAGACAGCCTCACGGGGAGTCCGAATCGCGTCAATCACCGACAGCCCGGCGGCTCCTGTGTGCGAACATGCCGACATGCATTTTTACGTCAGCGACAATTCGCCCCTGTTCGGAAGCAGCCTTATAGGGTCAATGTTCGCCGTTCATGTCCTGACATCGATACTCGCCAAAGAGCTGGGCACCGCAGGAAAACGCGCCCTAGAGGAACAGAGAGAGGGCCTCAATGATGAGCGTGTATATTACCCGTCATACGGTCTGCGATATTAGGACATAAAGAAATCCCCCCGGCCATGTGCGACCAGGGGGAAATTTTTTTGTCTGCTGACTAGTTGAAGATGTCTGCGCTTTCGAGTACTGTCTCTTTTTTCTGAGGCTCACTCTGCGTGAATCTCGGTCTCGGTCTTCCTTCTGACCTGTAAGCGATGCTCCTGAAAGCCTCTGCCCCTGTCCCTGCCGGGATAAGATGACCGATGATTACGTTCTCCTTCAGCCCGCTTAACGGATCCATTTCACCCTTCACCGCCGCACCCGCAAGAACCTGCGCTGTCTGCTGGAATGAAGCCGCACTCAGGAAACTATCAGTAGCAAGTGCCGCCTTAGTGATTCCGTGTATGAACGGCCTGCACTCCGGGAACTCGCGCATTCTCTGCACAAACGTATATTCCCGTATGAGGTGTACGATTTCGGGCTTTGAGTTTGACGGCCTCACCCAAATTTCTGCCGGGTTCATGGCCGCAAGCTCCGAGATTGTTTCGGCTCTAAGCTCAGTGCCTCCTGTGATTCGGATTTCACCGCTGTCGTTTTCGGACTCTGTCCCGCCGTCTGACTCCTGCTCTGACTCTTGGGACTGTGATTCCGGCTCTGTGATTTCTGCCTTCACTGCCTGGAATTTTGCGCTGACGTAGATTTTTCCCCTCAGCTTTGAGGCAAGGAGCTTCCGCAGAATATCAATCCTCCGAATCGTGATTACTGCTTCACCGTCGTCAAACTCTATCTGCTGAATGTCGCCTTTTGCGAGGGCTTCAATCATTTCTTCCGTTACAGTCTTCCCGGAAAATTCGCCGTCCTCGTAGATGTCTTTCCCGATAATGTTCATGGCCTTTAGTGCCGTGCGGATTCCGTCAACGACATCGAGATATTCGACAGAGTTCCACACCTTTATGTCCCTGACTCCGCTCTGTGCAATCTGCTGTGAGGCCTCCGGCGTAATGAATGTGTCAGGTTCAGCAACGACTCTTTTTCCGTCTTTCTTGGGGATTGAGATTTCCTCAGCGAGCCATTTTTTGTTGACGAGGGCTTCAAGGTGTTCCCTGTGCCTTATACGGAGTACTACAGGCCCGCCGGACGTTACGCGCTTGAGGTCATCGCGGCCGATATTGATATTCTTGCGGATTTTGTAGTTTCCGATTTTTATCTCGTTGAGGAGTCTGGCGTTGTACATTCTCTTCCTGAACGCTGATTTTCCGATGATTACATCAATCTCTGACTCACCGTGAAGAACCGTGAATGATTTTACCGTTACGCCCGGAGTTAGAATCTTGCGGAGTATATCCTCTGTCAGCGGCTGGCCGATATACTCATCTATTTCAGCGTCCGGCCTGTCAGTGGCAACAAGTATATCCCCGGCGAAATTCTCGGCGGCATCCTTCACGCGCTTTTCGTTGTCATCGGTGATTTCGCGCTCTCTCCTGGCTACGTCATCCTCCCAGATCATATCGCCTGCGACATATGATGTGTCGCCTTCCTCGATTACCCGTACTTTGTTCAGCGGTGCAACTTTTCGGAGTATAACTTCTATGTGCTTGTTGTTTATGCTGACACCCTGAGAATGATAGACGTACTGAATTTCGTCAACAAGCATTTTCTGAACCGCGTCAATCCCTTCAACCTCTAAAAGCTGCTGAGGGTCAATGCTTCCTTCAGTGAGGGGTGTTAATTTGTGGACTTCCATCCCCTCCTCGACTCCCTCTCTGATGTCCTGCCCTGTAGGAATCGCGTGGGATACTGTATTTCCGTCCTCGTCCTCAATGATTACCTTGCGTTTTCCCTCTGTTATTATCTCTTTGATGTGTCCTTCAACGCCCGCGAGTATGCAGACTTTTCGCGGCCTCCTGACCTCAAAGAGCTGCTCAATTCTCGGAAGACCCTGCGTAATATCCTCCGCCGAACGCACTCCGCCCGTGTGGAATGTACGCATAGTGAGCTGAGTGCCGGGTTCGCCGATTGACTGAGCCGCGACGACTCCGACAGCCTCGCCGATGGGAACAAGTTTGCGTGATGAGAGGTCATGCCCGTAGCATTTCTGACAGACTCCCTTCTTCAGCGCACACGCAAGAGGACTCCGCACCCACACTTCATTGATTCCGGCTGACTCGATTTTACGGGCTAATGCTTCTGTGATTATGTCGCCCGATTTCACGATTAACTCACCATTTGCTTCAATGTCGTGAAGTGATGTGCGCCCCGCGATTCTTTCGGCGATTCCTATCATCGTTTTACCCTCGCTGATTAGGGGGCGAATGCAGATGCCTTTGTCCGTTCCGCAGTCATGCTCAGTTATGATTAAGTCCTGCGAAACGTCAACAAGCCTCCGCGTTAAGTATCCTGATTTCGCCGTGCGTAATGCCGTGTCAGCGAGTCCCTTTCTTGCGCCGTGTGTCGAAATGAAGTACTCAAGCATATTCATACCCTCGCGGAAATTCGCCGTAATCGGGTAATCTATCGTTTTTCCGGTAGGGTCGGCCATGAGTCCGCGAATGCCTGCCATCTGACCGAGCTGACCTTTTGAGCCTCGCGCACCTGAGTCAACCATCATGCGGACGGGGTTATCCTCGCTCATGTGAGCCTCTATGCTGTCGGCGATATTTTTCGTGGCCTCCGCCCAAAGTTTGCTCTTCTGATCGAGATACTCATCGTACGTTAAGAGTCCCATCTCGTAATTCTCTTTGGCTACGTTGTCTTCAGCTTCAGTTGCGCGGGTGATTTCTGCTTTCTCGTCCGGGATTCTCACGGCTTGGACTCCGAAACTGATTCCGCTCCTTGCCGCCCAGTGATAGCCGAGGGATTTTATCTCGTCAAGCATTTCAACGACTCCGGGACGGTCTACTTTGTCGTAAGCGTCATCAAGAAGCGCGCCTATTTTCTTTTTTCCGAGCTGCTCATTCACGAATCGCAGCTGCTTTGCGATTCTTGTGTTGAACAGGACACGGCCGGGACTCGTCTCGAAAAACACGGCGTGAGGATTCCCGGTTACGTCCTCGAAACTGTCGACTATTACCGCGTCTTTGCCGTCAGAAAATTTCCTCCTGCCTTTGGGATGGCCGTAGAGTTCGGGATTCTCTTTGAGCCAGATTTTTGCGTTCACGTGGACAGTGCCGTGCGAGATTGCCGACAAAACATCGTCCATGCTCATGAAGTGCCGCCCGTCTCCCTGAAGCCCCCCGCGCATGTCGGTCAAATAGTACACGCCTAACACAATATCCTGTGTGGGAGTAACAACCGGCCTTCCGCTTGCGGGTGATAAAAGGTTGTTTGCTGACAGCATGAGGAGTCTTGCCTCTGCTTGTGCCTCAATGCTTAGGGGAACGTGTACGGCCATCTGGTCGCCGTCAAAATCCGCGTTGAACGCCGTGCAGACCATCGGGTGAAGCCTGATAGCTTTTCCCTCCATGAGTACCGGCTCAAACGCCTGAATGCCGAGTCGGTGCAGAGTGGGAGCGCGGTTGAGCATGACGGGATGATCTTTGATGATGTTTTCGAGAATCTCCCATATCTCGCCGCCGCCTTTCTCGATTCTCCGCTTTGCGTTCTTGACGTTGGGAGCGAGTCCGCCTTCAACGAGCCTGCGAATCACAAACGGCTTGAACAGCTCCAAGGCCATCTGTTTCGGGAGTCCGCACTGATATATTTTGAGCTGAGGCCCGATAACGATAACCGACCGCCCGGAATAGTCGACTCTTTTCCCTAAAAGATTCTGGCGGAAGCGTCCCTTTTTCCCGCGCAATAAGTCCGTGAGGCTCTTCAATGGACGGTTGCCCGCGCCTAATACGGCCTTTCCGACTCTGCCGTTGTCTATGAGAGCGTCAACGCATTCCTGTAACATTCGCTTTTCGTTGCGGATGATGATCTCCGGGGCGTTGAGAGCCTGTAACTTTTTGAGTCTGTTGTTTCGGTTGATGACTCGTCTGTATAGATCGTTGAGGTCGCTTGTTGCGAATCTTCCCCCGTCAAGCTGTACGAGGGGGCGCAAATCCGGCGGGATTACGGGAAGGACGGTTAATATCATGGATTGCGGCTGAGAGTCGCTCTTCCTGAAATCCTCCGTAACCTGAAGACGCTTGATGAGCTTTCGTTTCTTCTGCCCGGTAGTGTCGGCTATCTGCTCCCTGAGTGAGTCTGCGAGGAAGTCAAGATCGAGTCGGTTAATCAGTGCTAGTACTCCGTCCGCGCCTATTCCCGCATCGAACCTGTCATCATATGCCTTGCACAATTTCTGCTGATGCTCAAAGATGACATCTCCCTGCTCAAACGGGGAGCTTCCCGGCAAAATTACGAGGTGGCACGGATCATCAACAACAACGCTGCACTGCTCATCCTCCGGCCTGTTCTCGTCTTTCGGGAAAAGCTCCGGGTAAAGCTCATGCGCCTTCTTGAGTTCTGACTCGGACAGAATTTTTCCCTTTGAGAGTTCCTGCCCGTCAACCTGAATTTTCACGACTCCCGTAACGACAAACGCATCATTATTCCCGGTCTTGGCGCGTTCTGCTGACTCCGGGGCTTTGGAGGCCGGGACAATTGCGCCCGCAGTGAGTCCTAACTCTTCGCTGTCTTCAGTTAGGACAAACGCAGGTTCAGCCCTGAGAGCCTCATCGCCGTAATCGGTCTTGTATTTCGCGAGCTGAGACGCTGAAATAATATCGCCGACATTAACGGGAATGCTCATAGCCTCGTCAATCATGTACGCTTTCTCGCACCTGAAATCGGGGTCGTAATGCTCGTGAATCTTCACGGCTGTCGCTGAGATAACCGCGCCGATGCTCACAATGTCGGGGTGTGATGTCGCTGTAACCTTGTAGGCTTTCTCGGTCTTCTTGAGGGGTGCGAAATATATAACCCGTTCGAGGTCTTTCGCGCTTGTCCCAAGAAGGAGGCTTAATCGGCTGGGTATTCCGCGCAGGTACCAAATATGCACGACAGGGACGGCCAAATCAATATGTCCCATTCTTTCGCGGCGGACTCTGTTGTCTGTAACCTCGACTCCGCAGTGTTCGCAGACTACTCCCTTGAACTTAGGCCCGGAACGCTTGTACTTCCCGCATTTGCACTCGTAGCTTCTTGTAGGGCCGAAAATTTTCTCGCAGAATAACCCATCTGTTTCGGGTCTCAATGTGCGGTAATTTATCGTCTCCGGCTTCAGCACCTCGCCTTTTGAGATAGCGTGAATCCTTTCGGGCGTGGCTAATTTGATTCGTACTCCTGTGATTTCTTTTCTCTTGGCCAAGTCTAAATATCCCCCTCTCCGTCTGTTACAGGGTCAGCGAACAAGTCATCAGAGTCCTCGCTCATTCTCGCTAAATCCTCGGCTGTAGGCTCTTCATTCTCCAAAAACACGTCAGAAATTTCCGGCATCATGTCAGGCTCATCAGTCAGAGGCACTGAAAGTATGTCATCTTCTGAGGCATCCTGCTGAGGCTTTGCGCGGGGCTTGCGTGTCTTTCTGGGCGATGAGAAAATCTCCGGCGGCCTGCCCGTGAACATCGGCCTGTCGTCTTCCTCCATAGGTATATCGCCGTGGGAGCCGTCATCAAACGTAACTTCAACATCGAGTCCGAGTCCCTGCAATTCTTTCACCAATACCCTGAAACTTTCGGGGACTCCGGGCTTTACGAGGCTCTGACCTTTCACGATACGTTCATATGTCTTGTCGCGGCCTCTTATGTCGTCAGATTTCACGGTCAATATTTCCTGCAATACATTCGCCGCGCCGTAACCCTCTAACGCCCATACCTCCATCTCTCCGAACCTCTGCCCGCCGAACTGGGCTTTACCGCCTAGCGGCTGCTGAGTGATTAAGCTGTACGGGCCTGTTGACCGGGCGTGAATTTTGTCGTCGACAAGGTGATTCAGCTTCAACATGTACATACAGCCGATTGTAACCTTTTTGTCCATCGGCCTGCCTGTTCTGCCGTCGCGGATAGTAATCATTCCGTCCTCTGTGAGATCGGGATATTTTGCCGCGGCAATCTTCCTCATCTCGGAAAATATTTCGTTCTCGTTCGCACCCTCAAAAACCGGCGTTGAAACGTGCCATCCGTTGTTGAGCGCGACAAATCCCATGATAGTCTCAAGAACCTGACCGAGATTCATACGGCTGGGAACGCCGAGCGGGTTTAGCACAACATCAACGGGAGTCCCGTCCGGCAGATAGGGCATATCCTCAACGGGGAGAATCCTGCTGACGACTCCCTTGTTGCCGTGCCTGCCTGCCATTTTGTCGCCGACTGTGATTTTCCTGCGCTGGGCTACATAGACCTTCACCGAGCGGATTACGCCTGAGCCGAGAGCTTCGGGGCTGTTTCGCCTGTCCATTTGCTTTATGGCGACGACTTTCCCCCATGAGCCGTTCGGGAGCTTCAATGAGTTGTCGCGGACTTCCCTGGCCTTTTCGCCGAAAATAGCGCGCAATAATTTCTCTTCCGGTGTCTGATCTGACTCGCCTTTGGGCGTAACTTTTCCCACGAGGATGTCGCCTGCTGAGACTTCCGCGCCGATTCTGATTATCCCGTCATCATCGAGATTCCGCAGCATGTCTTCCCCGACGTTCGGAATGTCGCGGGTGATTTCCTCTGCGCCTAATTTCGTTTCGCGGGCTTCTATCTCGTACTCTTCAATGTGGATTGATGAGAATTTGTCTTCCTTCACGAGATTTTCGCTGAGTAATATTGCGTCCTCAAAGTTATAGCCTTCCCACGGGACGAATGCGACAAGCACATTATGACCGAGTGCGAGTTCTCCGTTCTCGATTGCCTGACCGTCTGCGATGATGTCGCCCTTCACGACTGACTCGCCTTTGCGGACTAACGGACGCTGATGGATTAGCGTTGACTGGTTCGAGCGGCGGAACTTTATCATGTCATATGTACGTTCGCGGCCTTTTGCGTTACGTATCTTTATGCGGTCTGAGTCTACGTATGTTACAGTGCCGTCTTCCTTTGCTGTTATGCATGAGCCGGAGTCGCGTGCGATTCTGTGTTCGATTCCTGTTCCGACTCTGGGTGCTTCCGGGACTAATAGCGGGACTGCCTGCCTCTGCATGTTTGAACCCATCAAAGCGCGGTTAGCATCGTCATGTTCAAGGAAGGGGATTAATGCTGTTGACGGCGAGACTATCTGACGCGGTGAAACGTCCATGTAGTCAACCATGTCTGTTGGGACTGTAACAATTTCGTCCGCGTGGCGCGTGGGACATGAGTCGCCTGCGATTGTGATTCCGTCATCCTCAAGCTGAGTGCTGGCCATAGCGACATATTTCTTGTCTTCGTCATCCGCTGAAAGGAGGTCAATTTTCTCGGTGAGCTTCCCGCCTTCAACCTTCCTGCGCGGCGTAACTAGGAATCCGTGAGAGTTAATGCTGGCGTAAGTCGTGAGTGATGACACGAGTCCGATGTTCGGCCCTTCAGGTGTCTCAATCGGGCAGACTCTCCCGTAGTGCGTGTAATGTACGTCTCTTGCCTCAAATCCGGCGCGCTCTCGGCTGAGTCCTCCCGGCCCAAGTGCTGAGAGTCTCCGGCGGTGCGTAACTTCAGCAAGCGGGTTAGTCTGATCCATGAACTGAGAGAGCTGGCCTGACCCGAAAAATTCCCGCAGACATGCGGCTATCGGCCTGACGTTGATTAATTCGCGGCCTGTAACCTCGTCAAGATTCGGGATTGTCGTCATTCTCTCGCGGACTATGCGCTCCATTCTGAGAAGCCCTATTCTTACTTGATTCTGCAACAATTCACCGATTGAGCGGACTCTCCTGTTCCCGAGGTGGTCAATGTCATCGCTGATTTTGTCCTCGGCTTTCATGGCGAACATTTCTTTGACGATAGTAACGACATCCTCAAGGCTGAGTAATCTCTCATCTTCCGGGACATTCATATTAAGCCGCCTGTTTAGCTTGTAGCGTCCTACCCTGCCCAATGTGTAGCGACGCGGGTCTTGAAGGAGACTCCTGAAATAATCGCGGGCGTTCTCGATTCGTCCCTGCTCATTTGGCTTGAGACGCTTGAATATGTCCCTGATTGCCTCGTCCGGGCTGTCTGTCGTATCACGCGCCAATGTCCGAGCTAATGCCGGCTCCATCTCGTAGACCAGAATCCCGGCTCCCTCGGAATTGTCTGCGGCGTAGAGCCTAGCTATATGCTCCTCCTCTAATATCGTTCCGCGGGATACTATGATATTTCCTCTGTCATCAGTAACATTCTCCGCGGCCATGTAACCTTTAAGATCTGTGTTATATTCCCTGAATACTGTCTCAATCCCAAGAAGCTCGATAATGTCATCATTGTTCTTTGCTCCTAGGGCTTTAAGCAGAAGCGTAACGGGTAATTTCTTCCTGTTGTCGATATTGGCTGTAACAAGTTCCTTTTCCGAGTCGGGCATAGCAAAATCAAGCCACGCCCCGCGGTCGGGAATCAATTTCGCCGAGCAGCCTTCAGCGTTGTGCGTGAAGTAAATTCCTGCCGAGCGCGCAAGCTGGTTAATGACGACTCTCTCTGTTCCGTTGATGATGAAAGTCCCCCTATCTGTCATTACGGGGAAATCACCGAGGAATATTTCTTTTGCGTCTTTCCTGACCTGCGTTCTTGTGTTCGTGAGTCGGATTACGGCCTTTATCGGCCTGGCCCACGTCATATCCTTCTGCCTTGCTTCTTCTTCTGTTATTTTGGGTTTGTCGATTGAATAGCTGATAAATTCTAGGGCAAATGCTCCGTCATAACTCTCTATCGGAAAAACTTCCTGCAATAATTCCTGAAGCCCCTGCGTTTTCCTTTCTTCAGGCAAAACATCATCCTGATAAAACCAATGGTAAGAATCTCTCTGTACCCCTATCATATCGGGCATTTCAACTAAATCACGGGCGCGGCCGAAAGTGTATCGCTTCCGGGTCTTGCTGATTGGCAAAAATTCAGGCATTTTATACCTCCCCTGAACAGTCTGGCTTTGCGTGTTTTTGTGCAATGACGCATGATAACAAAAGGGCATAATCATGTCAAGCAACACGATTATACCCTCTTCATTATCTCATGCCCGAGAGAGGACTCGAACCTCCACGAACTTGCGCCCACTAGAACCTGAATCTAGCGCGTCTACCAATTCCGCCACCCGGGCGACTGCTCTTCTTTCAGCGCGGAAATAATTTTATCAGCGTATGAATTTTTTGCAACCCCTGAAATTTTGCAGTGTATAATTTCTTCAATCTTATAAAAACAAAGGGATGATGCACATATCATGAAACTTGTTGTGATTGGCACGGGCTATGTTGGACTCGTTACAGGTACATGCTTTGCGCGTTACGGGAATAACGTAGTCTGCGCTGATGTTGACATTGAGCGGGTGAAGAACTTGCGCCGGGGAATAGTTCCGTTCTATGAGCCGGGACTCGAAGAGATGATGAAGCGAAACATGAACGAGGGCAGGCTCTCTTTCACGTGGTCGACAGCGGAAGCCCTCAAAGGCGCGGAGGCTTGCTTCATCTGCGTAGGGACTCCGCAGAAGCCGGACGGAAGCGCGGATTTGTCGTATGTTGAAGGTGTTGCACATGACATCGGCGCGGGAATGTCGGGTAACCTACTGGCTATCGTGAAATCCACAGTCCCTGTAGGCACAAACAGGCGGGTTCAGGAAATCATTTCCGCAGAGCTTGAGTCCCGCAATGCCCCGCACAAAATCTTCATGGCCTCAAACCCCGAATTTCTCCGGGAAGGCTCATCGCTGACAGACTTTCTTGACCCTGACCGCGTTATAGTGGGAGTCGACTGCCCCGAAGCCCGGAAAATTTTTGAGGACTTATATTCATATCTTGAGCCTGCGAAACTCATCTACATGGATACAGCCTCCGCTGAAATGTCGAAATACGCCGCAAATGCCATGCTTGCCGCCCGAATATCATTCATGAACGAAATGGCCGGGATATGCGAGCATGTCGGCGCAGACATCGAAAGCGTAAGGCGCGGAATTGGACTCGACGTGAGAATCGGCAAAAAGTTCCTCAACGCCGGGTGCGGTTACGGCGGGTCATGCTTCCCGAAAGATGTCCGGGCATTGCGCGATTTCGCCAGAGCCGCAGGGTATGAGCCTCAGATTCTCACAGCCGTTGACGACGTGAACGAGCGCGCAAAAAGATCCGTCTTCGAAAAACTGTCCGCAAGATTCGACTCCCTCGCCGGAAAAGTTATAGCCGTCTGGGGATTAGCCTTCAAGCCAAAGACATCAGACACCCGCGAAGCCCCCGCGCTTGTGCTGATACGCTCACTGCTTGACGCGGGCGCAAGGATTCAGGCCACAGACCCCCGCGCAATCACTGAGACACGCGCATTTTTCGGAGAACACCGGGGACTCGTCTATGTTCAGGACATGTATGACGCTGTGAACGGAGCCGATGCCCTCGCCGTTATGACTGAATGGGACATCTACCGAAAGCCGGATTTTTCCCGCATGAAAAAGTTAATGGCAAATCCCCTTATTGTTGACGGAAGAAATATTTTCCCGCCCGCCGAAATGAAACGGATGGGCTTCACGTACATATCTATAGGGAGGCCGGATGTTAATGCGTGATTCAATGCTGAAAGTTTTTGCGCTGCTGTCAATTCTGATAATGCCGATATGCTCATACGGTGCTGATATTTCCGCCCTTGAGCGCGAAGGAATGATTATGCGCGTTGAGCTTAACAGGCTGGGAAATGACTCAGACCCGGAAGAGCGTGAAGAGATTCTGCGGAAGATTGCTGAACGCTGCAAAGGTACGGAGGAAGGCGAGTCGGCCTACTGGGATTTAGCTGATTTATACCTTGAGGGATTCCCAGACGAAAGAAGGAAGGACGCACGGGACATTCTCGAATTGTGCCTGAAAAATTATCCTAACTCCCGCCGCGCCTCAATAGTAAAATGCAGGCTCATCGAGCTTTATGACGCGGGGACTCCGAGAAGGGCGGAGCTTGTACGCCAGCTGAAAAATGACTCCTCATTGCCGAATATACTGAAATCAACATTAAACTAGCCTGCAATTTTTTCTGAGTAATTATACTGTTGGAAGGATACGAAATTTTTTCATTTGTTTGTTGACAAGCTAACAACACGGTGTAAAATGTGCAACGTAGTTCTGCGTGTATTACTTAGTTCAGTTTCAAACATTTTAATTATTCCGAAAGGAGTGCTTTAGTTTCATGAAGAAGTTATTTGCGTTAATCATGGTTGTTGCAACGCTCGCAATCGCGGGTACGGCAATGGCCGCGGATACCACTCTCACGGCTTCCCGCTCGAAATTCTCAATGAAGCTGGGGGACACTGAGACAATCACCCTCACAGCTACAGCAGGACACGGCGGTACGCTCAGTGCCATCACAGTTGCGGGGTATTCTTGGGCCTCAGTAAGCGGCAGCACACTGACCCTCACGCCTACAGCGACAGGAAGCTACAACTTTACGGCGATGGTAACAGAGACTTACTCCATCAGCAGCGATGTGGCAGGCCACGGCTCACCTAGAGTGATGTCCCAGACAGCAACACTGCCTATCACTGTATCAGTAGTTGATGGGACAGTAAAAGTTCAGGTTATCACGAGAGTCGTTGAAGTCGTTACCACAGTAACCAGAACAGTAACGGTTATTTCCCGCACTGCTCAGGGTTCAGCGGTAGTTCAGACGTTCACCGAGACAATCAGGACAGTTGCTCAGTCAATCACAGTTGCGGTGCTTACTCAGGTTCCAGGTTTCACACCGAGACTTGCGGAAGTATGGACAGCAAAGTCAACAGAAGTTGAGAGAAAGAGGACAGCAACACTCTCCTTAATCCAGAGCAACCCTGCTCAAAGAGAAAGGGCATTCCCCGGACTTCCCACGACAGCAGATTTGACCCCGCGCGCCAATACCAGCCTTGTAGCGGTTACATCGTCAACGAGAACATCAATGACGGTAGCGGAGAAGCTCGGAGTCGCGACATATATGCTCGGCGTAGACGGCGCAAAGGCACTTTCAGTTCAGGAAGCAGTGAGAGCTACAGAGAGCGGCACATATTCATTCGTCAAGACGTTCGGTTCAGCTCTTTACGGAACGAAGATTAAAGGCCACAGGGGACACAGAGCAAAGAATCTTGCAGTGTCATCAAGCGCATTCACAGCAGCGGCAGCCGAC
The DNA here is from genome assembly GCA_017540085.1 of Synergistaceae bacterium. NCBI lineage: Bacteria > Thermotogati > Synergistota > Synergistia > Synergistales > Synergistaceae > Synergistaceae bacterium. Next base: position 20,769 of record JAFYBQ010000042.1, read on the forward strand.
AACGAGGGCGTAGCATTCATCAACAGCTCAGGCGATATAGTTGACACAATTCCTGATGCCAGCCGGTCGCAGGACATTATGCCTGGTTACGTTGTAATGCTTGTCGTTATGGAAGCCGGAGAGACCTACGAGCCTTTAGTCTATGCTACATCAGAAGACCTCGCGACAGCAGGCGTGTCAGTGGATAGGACACCTCTTACAGTTTCAGTTGACCAGGTAACAGAGACGGAAGAGAAAGTAATCGTAACAGTCAATGAGGACGGCACCGTTGAGGAGACCGTTATAACAGTTGACGAGGATAGTGCTGACGTTAAGGCGGCGATGGCGAAGATGGCTACAGCAATGGGCGTAAGCAGCATTAAGGTTGTTCCTGCATCGGCGTACACAACAGCAGTAGCTGATTCAGTACTGGTAGCTGATGACCTGCTCGCGGCCAGCAATGACCTTCACATAGCGGCCAGACTCGGATTCATAGTAAGCAGACTTTCAAACGATGCGTACTTTATGCCCATGACATTCCGCGAACTTCCTCCAGGCGGGGCAGTTGCAAGCGGCGCAACATTCAGCTTCTATCCTGACGGCATCGTTGGCGAGACAATAGCGTACTCCAAAGTATTCTACAAGAACGGCACAGAGGTAACAAATCCTTCAGCCATTCTTAACGGCGACACATACTATGTGGCGTTCGAGATACTTGACGGCGGAATCAGGGTGTCCGACACAAACTACACGCTTGAGAACCCGACAGTAACAATCAAGATGGCCGCACAGGGATCGCAGACTGCTGTCGATAAAATCAAGACCATCATCGGCTCAGACGCTGTTGTAGTCGCCGGCTCATACAAGTCAACAGTAGACACAGCAACGATTGCGGTTGACGACATATTAGCGGCCAGCAATGACCTGTATGTAGTGTGCAGACCCTCAGCGTACAACAATCTTCCTGACGGCAAGTACATTGACGCAGTAACATTCAGCGCACTTCCTTCAGGCAGGTCAATTCAGAGCGGAGCAGGGTTCGTGTTCAACCTTGACGGCGTGGACAGCACAGCAGGCACAGTAAGAGTGTTTGACAGCACCGGCGCGGAAGTAACAACTCCGAGGAGCCTCACCGGATCCGGCTACATCGCTTTCGTAGTCAGCGGAACAGCGGTAAGGGCTTCAGCGGTTACCATGAGCAACCCGTCAGTTACAGTGAAGATGACCTCCACAGTAACACCTGAATACGGCGTAGGCAGCTCAAGCGGCGGATGCTCGGCAGGAAGCGCGGTTCTTGCGCTCGCCCTTCTTGGGACATTCATCGCATCACGCAAGAAGTAGTAGTACAACGCAGAAACATACACACTAAGCATTAATTACAGCGTCCTCCTTGTTCGAGAGTGAACGGGGAGGGCGTTTTATTATGGGCGTATAATTGTCGCGGGAGGTTTGGGAAATGAAACATTATGTATGTTTTGACGCAGGGACTCAAAGCGTGAAGGTTGCAGTATATGATGAGGCGGGGAATCAGGTTGCAGTTGACGTGAATCCCACGACACTTTATTACCCTCATGCAGGATGGGTTGAGATGGACGTTGAAGAATATTTCCGGCTGGCGTTAAAGGGTATGGCCAAGTGCGCGGAAATCATGCGGGGGAAAAATATAGACCCGTCATCAGTCCGTGCTGTAATGGGAGATGGGATAATCTGCGGGATTGCCGGAGCTGACGAAAACGGCAGGGCAATTACGCCGTACATAAACTATTTAGACTCACGGACGCAGGAAGACGCAGACAGCCTTTCAGCGCGGGGGCTTGACATCTGGGCGCGTGAGACAGGAAACCCGGAGCCTTTGTGCTTGTTCCCGGCTCTTCACGCAAGATGGCTTCTCAGAAATTCACCCAACGCCGCGAAAATCCGCAAATTTATCCACAACGCACCGTATATCCTCATGCACCTGGCCGGACTCAAAGCCGGGGACGCTTTCATTGACTGGGGTGCAATGTCGGGCTGGGGCCTCGGCTATGATGTCGTCAAAAAATCGTGGTCAGATGAGCAGCTCGGCATTCTCGGAATCCCACAGGACTTAATGCCGCGAATCGTCAGGCCGTGGGACATTATCGGTGGCCTTTCGGCTGAGTGCGCGAAAATTACCGGCTTCCCGGAAGGCACACCCATTTGCGCGGGCGCGGGCGACACTATGCAGTCATTGTTAGCGTGCGGAGTCCATGAGCCTGGCCACGCAGTTGACGTTGCCGGGACGTGTTCAATGTTCTGCATATCAACTGGCGGAATCGTTCCCGGTCTCAGCAAGAAGGAGAACGGACTAATCTTCAACAGCGGGACTCTTCCCGGCACTTATTTTTACTGGGGCTTTGTTCGGACGGGGGGGCTTGCGTTAAGATGGTTCCGGGATAACGTCTGCAACAAGGCCGGTGATGACTCGTACTATGATTTTCTCAGCGAGGGCGCGAAAGATATTCCGGCGGGGGCTGAGGGAGTCAGGTTTCTTCCGTGGCTGACGGGCGGCCCTGAAGGATTCCGGGAGGTTCACGGGTGCTTCATCAACATGGGCATGAACACGAATCAATTCACGCTGTGGCGGGCGGTGCTTGAGGCGATAGCGGGCGAATATTCCGAGATTGCGGAACGTTCGCGAATGGCGGGGACTCCTGTCGACAGGGTGATTATCACGGAGGGAGGTAGCAAATCTCCGCTCTGGAATCAGATTAAGGCCGACATGATTCAGGCGGAGACTCTGACTCTGAAGACGGGCGGCGCGCTGGCAATGAATGCTGTTACGGGGGCTTACGCTGTGGGTGATGTTGCTGACATGGCCGGGAAAGTTCACGAGGGACTGAGCATTACGGGGAAATATTCGCCGGGAGAAAAATTGACTTTGCCGGATATACCCTTCAAGATGTGATTACCCCCTCGCCGTAAACGGCACTCCCCCTTGTCATGGGTAGCGAGAAAAAACCTCCTCACAAAACGCGGGGAGGCTTTATTTTTCACAGAAATTTGTATATATGGTAATTTTTTACCGTGAAAGAAGACTCCGCCGATGATACAGGTCTTCTTCTATCTCAGCGGCCTGATCGTCAAGCATGAAGCGGTCTTCAAACACCGTGCTTCCGATTTCGTCCTTTGCGCCCCTGAACGCCCGCTTGAGGAATATAGGCGTTATTATCGTGCAGACTATTATCATTATGATGATCGGGCCTAGCTCGCTTTCCTCAATCAGGTTCATTGATACACCTTTTCCCGCCACGATTAACGCGACTTCCCCGCGGCAAACCATGCCGAGTCCTACAACATAACTTTGATGATTGTCCATTCCGCAGATTTTTGCGCCGAGTCCACAGCCAACGAGCTTTGAGACTATGCTCACGATTATCATCACAACGGTGAATATTACGATCTCAGACGAAAATGCCGGGAGGGTAACCTCAAGCCCTATATTAGCGAAAAATACAGGGGTCAGAAGGAGATACGCTAAACTGTCGAACTTGCTGGCGATATATTGTCCTTTGGGCGAAATTGAGATTATCATTCCCGCCGCAAATGCCCCGATTATGTCAGCAATCCCGAAAATCACCTCAGCCGCCCACGCCATGAACAGGCACAGCGCGAATCCCATCACAGGATAACGGCGCAGGTTTCGCGACTCCTGCACTCGGTCTGACCATATCATCGCACGCCTGTAGATTATCCCTGTAACCCAGACGAACACGAAAAATCCGGCAATCTTCACGAAAACGAGTCCCAGATTCGTGTTTCCCCCGGCGATTCCTGTAACTACAGTAAGGCAGATGAGGCCGAGAATGTCATCTATCAGTGCCGCCGCAAGTATCGTGTTTCCGGCTTTGGTTGACATTTTGCCGAGTTCCTTCAGAGCTTCTACGGTGATTGAGACTGAAGTCGCCGTAAGCACAGCCCCTATGAAAATTGCTGACGGGAAAGAAATTCCGGGCTGAAAGAAATACATCATCCCCGCGCCCATTCCGAGAGGGAAAATGACTCCCAGCAGTGCGACGACAAATCCCACGCCCCCGGACGCTTTAAGCTCGTCAATGTTCGTCTCCGTTCCCGCAGTGAACATTATCACGATGACTCCAAGCTCGGCCATTCGCGACAATAACGGACTCGGCATCAGGCAGAACTGAACACCGAAAATTTTTGACGTTATCGCGCCTAGTACAGCAGGCCCGAAAAACAATCCCGCCATCAACGCCCCGACAACTTGAGGCAATTGCGCCCGCCGTGAAAGCAGGCTGAATATTTTTGTTGACAATAATATAACGCAAAGACTCAACAGATAGTTGTAGCCTTCCATGATGTATGATTTACCCTCCTAAAGGTTAAAGCTCGTAATCGTCCCCGTGTGCCTCGCCGAGAAGCGCGCTGACCTGATGCCGCCACGGCATTGAAGGGTGCGCCCCGATTTTCGTGCAGGCCAAAGCTCCGCAGGCTGAAGCAAATTTAGCGGCTCTCTTCAGGGGCATTCCCTCGCACAGCCCCACGCAGAAACCCGCACAGAATGCGTCCCGCGCCCCGGTGTTGTCTACTGCCCGTATGCTGAATGCGTCAAATGAAAAATGATCCCCGCCTTTCACGAAGATCATTCCCCCTTTCGCGCTCTGTGTTACGGCCAAGCACTTAACGCCCCGCGACAATATATCATTGGCCATCTCAGTTGTGGATTTGTGCTGCTTGCGCCCTGCGTAGAAACTCAATGCCCTCTCATTCAGTATAAGATAGTCGATATTCTCCCAGACATCAGACGGCAAAGAATAGGGCGGTTCTGCTGACAAAAACGTGCGGCATCCGTGCTTGCGGGACAATTTCAGCCCTGCGGCTACAGTTTTGGCAGGGCTTTCCATCTGAAACAATGCCGCGTCAGAAGACTCGAAAATATCAGCGGCCTTAATCATAGCCCTGTCATCAAGCAAAGAGTTAGCACCCTGCGAAATTATTACGGAGTTATTGCCGTCATCTGTTACTGTGATTACTGCTGTCCCTGTCGGGGCACTGTCCATAGTATGAAGCTGGGAACAGTCTACGCCGTTTTCTGTAAGCGTGTTCTTCAGCTTGCGGCCAAAATCATCACTGCCAATACAGCCGATAATATGAGATTTCGCACTCAACCGTGCCGCGGCTAAAGCCTGATTTGAGCCTTTGCCCCCTCCGGCCATGCCAAACGCCCCGCCTACAACTGTCTCACCTTTCTGCGGGCAGTGCGGTGCGCGTATAACAAGATCAATATTGAGTGAACCTGCTACTGCTATCGATGACATTTTCATTACCTCCTGTGTAATATCCTGATAATTTGCGTATAATATCACAATTACCCTATTAATCTAAATTTTCACATTTCAGGAGGGATTTAACTCATGCAGGATTTTGCAGCTTTTCTTGATGCCCTTGACGGATTCCTGTATTACCCCGTGTTAATTATCGTCCTGACTCTGGCGGGAATATATTTCTCGTTCAGGTCAAAATTCGCGCAGGTGCGGCTTGCGTTTGACTCAATGAAGCTCATCACGGAGCGTCCCGGAAGCAAGAACGCTATATCCTCGTTCGGCGCGCTCATGGTTTCGACTGCCTCGCGTGTAGGCACCGGGAACATCATCGGAGTGTCGACCGCAATATGTCTCGGCGGGCCGGGGGCGGTGTTCTGGATGTGGGTGCTTGCCGTTCTCGGAGGAGCGAGCGCACTGGCTGAAAGCACCCTAGCGCAAATCTTCAAGCGGAGGGATCCCAAGACGGGACACAGTTACGGCGGGCCGGCATTCTACATTGAGGCCATAATTCACAGCAAGGCAACGGCGGTAATATTCTCGGTGTTCCTGGTTGCCACGTATGCTTTCGGCTTCAATGCGCTATGCTCGTACAATCTTCAGTCAACATTCAGCGTCTACACTTTCTATGATGAGGATGTTACGCCGTGGATAATCGGAGGGATTGCGGCGGCCATGACAGCGTGGTGTTTGTTCGGCGGGGCAAGAAGAGTCGTGGATGTAACAATGCTCCTTGTTCCTGTGATGGGAGTCGTTTATGTCGTTACGGCGTTCGGGATAATGATTGCGAAAATCGACATGCTTCCGGCGGTCTTGAGGATGATTTTTGCGGATGCGTTCAACTTTCAGGCCATAGGGAGCGGGATTGCGGGGTCATGCCTTGTGTACGGGATAAAGCGCGGGCTTTACTCCAACGAGGCCGGAGTCGGCTCTGCCCCTAACGCGGCGGCTTCCGCTGAGACATCTCACCCCGTAAAGCAGGGATTAATTCAAATGCTGTCAGTATACATTGACACTATATTGATTTGTTCGGCAACGGCTTTCATGTGCCTTATGTCCGGGACTCCGATAACTAGCGGGGCGGCCGGAGCGCAATACGTACAGGACTCTTTGCGGAGCATATTCGGGGAGGCCGGGCCGGTGTTTATCACGGTGATAATGGTATTGTTCGCGTTCACGACACTGCTGGGAAATCTCTTCTACGTCGACAACGCACTAGTCTACATCAACGGAAAGAAAATGCCCGGTGCGAAATTCATCACAGGCTTCAGAATCGTCTGCGCTCTCGTGATTCTTGTCGGTGCTGTAATGCCTATGTCTACGGCGTGGGCTGTGGCTGATATTTTCATGGCGGGAATGGCACTGATTAACATTCCGTGCGTCATGGCCGGGGGCGGAATAGTCTTCAGGGCGTTGGAGGACTACGAAAAGCAGAGGCGCGAACACGGCAACCCTGTATTCAAAGCGTCATCAATAGGGCTTGACCCGGAAAAATTAGACTACTGGAAGTGATTTGCGGCATGAGCTGCACTCCCTGCGACATGTCCCGGAAAGCTCTTGAGGCGTTCCGCAATGTCGGAGTGAAATATATTCTGACGCGCTCAATAGGCTATGACCATATCGACACGGCCGCGGCGCGTGAGTTCGGGATGAAGGTCGGAACAGTCAGCTACACGCCTACAGGAGTCGCAGATTACGCAATTATGTTAATGCTTGCGTGTCTCCGACGGTTCGCGCATATTCTGAGGCGGGCTGATATTCAGGATTACTCCCTGAAGAACAAACTGGGCCGGGATCTTTCCGCGTGTACTGTCGCGTAATGGGTACCGGCAGAATCGGAACAACGGTTATACAGCACTTGTCCGGGTTCGGGTGCAGGATTCTCGCGTATGACGTTCACGAAAACGAGACCGCCCGGAAATTCGCGCAGTATGCTGACCGTGATACGATATTCCGCGAGTCCGACATTATCACCCTCCACATGAACGCCAACGATGACAACTATCACATTATCGGCCATGAGGCAGTCGCGAAAATGAAGCCCGGCGCGTATGTCATAAACACGGCGCGGGGGAAACTTGTTGACTCTGACGCGATAATAGCGGAGATTGAGTCCGGCAAGCTCGGAGGGGCTGCGCTCGATGTGCTTGAGCATGAGAATGGACTGTACTACTATAACCGAATGGGAGAAGTTATCGTGAATCAGAAATTAGCGGTTCTGCGGTCATTCCCGAACGTCATATTGAGTCCTCACACGGCATTTACACGGCTGAAGATGTGCGCGAAATGGTTGAAGGAATTTTCCGAAACTGTTACGAGTTCAGCACAAGGAAAAAAACGCACGGAGTTGATATTCAGTAACAAAAAAAGCGGGACTCCCTCATGAGGAATCCCGCATAATTTTTTCACGCTTACTTTTCCGGCTTGCTTACCATCACAAAGAATGTAGCCCCGTCGCGCTCTATCATAAGGACTAGCGAGCTGTCATCCCCTGCCGCTTTTGCCGCTTCTGAGACTGTCTTCACTTCATGGCCGTTAATCTCCACAATCAAATCGCCCTCGTGGATTTCACCGTCAGCAGATGCGCTTGATGACTGGTCAATCTCCGTAATCACGAGTCCCTCGCTCCCGGAATTGATTCGGTATTTCCGCTTCAACGACTCTGTGAGCGGCGACACCTTAGCGATTCCGAAATCCTTTAGCGTGTCATAGCCTGATGATTTCTCCCCGGCTTTCTCGTCTTTTTCGGAAGTCTCATTTTCCACGCTCCCGTCTCCTTTTGCGTTGCGCTCGGCGAGTCTGACATTAAATGTCTTCTCTTTGCCCTTGCGTATAACTTTGAGCCTTGCGACAGAGTTCGGAGCCATTGTGCGGACTTTTGCGACAAAATCATCGGCATCCTTCACTTTCTGCCCGTTAATCTCGACAACGACATCACCGCGCTTAATCCCGGCTTTGTCGGCAGGGTCTCCTTTGAAGACATCATTAATCATTGCGCCGTCCTTGCCCTTAACGCCGTAAGCCTTCGCCATTTCGGGAGTGATTCCCCTGATGCTTACGCCGAGCCAGCCGCGTTTGACACGCCCGAATGACACAAGATCGCCGATAATCTCCTTTGCTTTGTTGACGGGAACCGCGAATCCCATTCCCTGCGCGTAGGGGATAATCGCTGTATTGATTCCGACAACTTCCCCGGCCATGTTGAGCAGAGGCCCGCCGGAATTGCCCGGATTTATTGCCGCGTCTGTCTGCAAAAAGTCGTCAAAGTTCACATCCTGCGCGTGAATTTTTCTGTTCTTTGCGCTGATTACTCCTGCCGTAACAGTCTGCTCAAAGCCCAAAGGATTCCCGATGGCTATGACGAACTCGCCGACCTCAAGAGCGTCAGAGTCTCCCAGCTCAAGAACGGGCAAATCTCCATCAGGCTCAATCTTTATCACAGCCAAGTCATATGTGGGATCTCCTCCGATGATTTTTGCGGGGTACGTCTTTTTGCTCCCGTCCGAAAGCTGTAATGACACCGTGATTTTGTCTACGCCGTCAACAACATGATTGTTTGTGAGGATTCTGCCTTCTTTGCTGACTATGAAGCCTGAGCCGCGCCCCTTCATCGGCACAGAGCGCGTGAACTCCTTGAAGCTGTCCCCGAAAAATCTCTTGAAGAACGGATCATCATCAAACGGGAAAGGGGATATAGATCTTCTTGCTGTCTTCTCCACGTCAATATTCACGACTGCCGGAGATGCTTTTTTGACGATAGGGACAATCGGATTCGCCTGCCCTAATGCCGCCGAGGAAAGCGCATATGCGTTCCCCGCCGCAGAAATGATTAACGCGGACGCTAACATGAACGCCAAAAATTTTCGTGTCCTCATGGTATTACCTCCTTTGATTTTTACGGCCATGTATTTTAGCGGTGAATTGTGATTTATTCATGGCGCGTTTTACTTATCCTGACTATGTGATTTCAGCTTATACAGGCTGTGCAGAATCCACACGCACAGAAACGGGAACGCCCCCGCAAGTATCGTATACGTGGTGTAATACTGCCAGCGCGGAATCATGAACAGCAACGAATGCCTGCCCCTTGCCGGGACAACAGCGAATCTCATAAGCGCGTACAGGATTATTCCCAGCGGGGCAATGACAGAGTAATATTTCTTCTGCTGACGGGGAATGACTCTGCGTTCAACATATAACAATATCCCGATAATCACAAGCGAAATGACAGAGTAATATATCTGCACAGGATGACGGAAGAGTCCGGGCTTGTCGAAAGGAAAATGAATCCCCGTGAAAAATTTTGTCGGCAGTCCCACGCAGCAGCCGTTGAGGAAGCACCCCCAGCGGCCTATGGCTATTGCGAGGAATGCGGGAGGAGTCGCCGCATCGCACAGTTTCGCGAATGACACTTTACGGGAGAACATGCACATCACGAACGCCGACAGGAACGCGCCCAGCACCGCGCCAAACTCGCTGACTCCCCAGTTTCTTACGGTGAGGATATATGACGGGTCAGAGAATACGCGGGGAAGCCTGCGGAAATTCTTGAAGACTATCGCGCCGATCATCATGCAGAAAAACGACACGGCCATGATTTTGCGCGACTCGTACTCATCGAGGCCGTAAAGCTCAAGACGCTTTATCACCCAGATTATAGCCAGCGACAAGCCTATGAACCACATCACGCTGTATGAGTCGATTCTCAGGCCGAATATGTGAAATAACGTAGGGTACATGCTATAGCATCTCCGAGTCGTAGGGGTAGCTCATGGAGTAAACAGTTTCGGGGGCAATGTCTATGTTTCCCCTGTCCCACGTTATTGTGCCGTATGCTATAACGGGATGGCGGAAAATTTCAGGGTCAGCAAGAGGCTTGAAGACTTCCCCGTCAATTTCCGTTGTGTCAAACAAACGTTTCTCGCCTGTCGAGAATGTTACAAGCACTATTCCCCAGTCAAGCGGCTTTGCGTCTGTTATCGTTATTCCCGGCTCAAGTTCTCCCGCGTAACATATTCCGTTTTTGATGTACATATACTCCTCCTATTTTGTGTGCGGAATTTTGTCGAAATGTTTTCCCTGAACGGCTAAATTCCAAGCCCTGTATGCTTCATCCTCGTGAAACGCAAGCCAGCCCGTAACAATTTTCATTTGCCTTGCAGGAAGAGACCCCGCTAATAATTCTCCATCAATAGCAATTACAGCTTCAAATTCTCCGTAGCTCACATGCACATGCGGCTTGTTGTGCTTCCCCGTGTCAAAAAACATCAGATAGATGACTATCCCGGCAAATCTGCAAAGCTCTGACATTATTTCGCGTCTTCCTCGCTGAAGAAGCTACTGCCCTGGCCGTATTTCTCGCGTAATTTCGGCTTCTCGATTTTTCCGGTCGGGTTTCGCGGAACGTCAGCAAATATTATCTTTCTCGGCCTCTTGTATCGGGGCAGACCTAAGCAGAAATGATTGATTTCTTCCTCCGTGCAGCTCATTCCCTTTTTGACCTGAATCACCGCCGCGGCAATCTCGCCTAATCTCGGCTCAGGAAGTCCGATAACAGCAACATCATGAATTTTCGGGTGCGTTATCAGGAAATTTTCGACCTGCACAGGATATATATTTTCCCCGCCCGTGATTACTACGTCCTTCTTTCGGTCAACAAGCCACACAAAGCCGTCCTCGTCCATCATGGCCATGTCGCCCGTAAACAGCCAGCCGTCCCGGAGAGTCTCATGAGTCGCGCCGGGGTTGTGGTAGTAGCAGAGCATTACGCCCGGACCTTTCACGCATAATTCGCCCGTCTCGCCCTGCGGAACGTTCCTGCCGTCATTGTCGACTATCTTCAATTCCCAGCCGTAACCCGGGACTCCTATCGCCCCTACCTTGTGTATATTCTCCATTCCGAGATGGACGCACCCCGGCCCGGTCGACTCTGAGAGTCCGTAATTGGTATCATATTTGTGTGAGGGGAAATATTCCAGCCAATGACGAATCAGCGATGGGGGAACAGGCTGCGCGCCGATATGCATTAGCCGCCACTGAGAGAGATTCCGTCCTTCTAGTTTCAGCTCGCCGCGGTCTAACGCCGTCAATATGTCCTGGCACCAGGGGACTAAAAGCCACACGATAGTACAGCGTTCCCATGATACAACGTCAAGAATCGCTTTCGGAGATGTTCCTTTGAGGATTACCGCCCGGCTTCCCGTGTACAGTGAGCCGAACCAGTGCATTTTTGCCCCCGTGTGATATAGCGGAGGTATGCAGAGAAATACGTCATCATGAGTCGTTGCGTGGTGAACGGCCTCCATTTTCGCAGACTGCATTAACGCGGTGTGATTGTGCAGGATAGCTTTCGGGAAGCCCGTTGTCCCTGACGAGAAATATATCGCGGCCTCGTCTGAGTCCTCAACTAAAATTTTCGGGGCTAAAGAATGGCAGTTGTTGACGGCTTCATTGTAGCTTTCGGCAAATGAAGGGCAGTTGTTGCCGACAAAAAATAGAAGGCACGACTCGCCCAGGGCAAGCACGGTGTTTTCTACCCTCCCGATAAATTCAGGGCCGAAAAATAATATATCAACGTCAGCAAGTTTCACGCAGTACTCTATTTCCTCGGACGAGTAGCGGAAATTCAGAGGCACGGCAATAGCTCCCGTCTTCAGAATCCCGAAATATATCGGCAGCCATTCTAGGCAGTTCATGAGGAGGATTGCTACTTTCTGCCCCTTCTTTACTCCGCGTGATAATAGCATGTTGGCGACTCTGTTGGCTTTCTCGTCAAATACTTCCCATGTTATTTCGCGGCGGTAGGGCTTTGATGATGTCGGCTGAATGAGGGCGTATTCTTTCCATGTTATTCGGACTGGCTCGGACTGCTCCGGGTTTATTTCGACAAGGGCAACTTCATCGCCGTAAAGTTTGGCGTTGCGTTCGAGTAAATCTGTAATAGGCATGTGTGGAAAAATCATTCCTTTACGTAAAATTAGAGTCCCGCCGAATTTCAGCAGGACTCGTGAAAATTACCCTAAACGCGGAATTATGTCAAGAAAACAGAAATGCGCTAAAGTCTGCTGAGTGCCTCCGTATCTGTCAGCCTGTAATTATGCCGGGCGTATTCCGATGCCCTATGCCTCGCGTGATTCGTGATGTCCCTGTCCGCGCCCGCGTCAATCAGCGTGTCAACTACATCATCATTATTGTATGAGGCCGCGTAAATCAGCGCAGTGTTCCCGCTGTCGTCCTGAGCGTCAAGAACCGCCCCCGCGTGAATGAGTATCTCGACAGCCTGAGCCGTGTTGCTCTGAGCCGCGAACATTAACGCAGTCGCCGCAGATTTGTTCGTTACGTTGACATTTACGCCTGCTGAGACTGCCTCGGCTATTTCGTCCTCTGACCCTGAGCGGCAAATCTTCAGGAAATCCCGCTGTAATTTCTGCCGTAATTCTGTCATTTCTTCTTCGTCTTCTTTCGTTGGCTTGGGTGTGTCATCTGTTCCGTATTCGTAGCTGTATGTGTCATCTTCGTATTCTTCATGCTGTGATTGTTCGGGAGCGTTATGCGGCTCTCCCTGCGGCGTTGGGGACTCGGCGTGTGATTCAGGCTGTGATGTTTCGGACTCTGACTCTTCCGGCGACATTTGGGACTCGGCTTGCGGCTCTTCCGGCTGTAATCTGGGCTGTGAGTCGTCCGTCAAAGTATCGGCGGCTTCTTCCGTCTCACCCCGCAGGAGACGTACAATATCAGTGCCGTTAATCCGCTTGTTTTTCACGGCGTAATCTGCGGCCTTCTTCCCGTCATTGTTCAGCATGTCAATATCAGCTCCCGCTTCAAGAATTACCCGCACAGCGTCATAATCATTCCTCATTGCGGCGTATATCAGCGCGGTGTTGCCCCTGTGATTTCTCGCGCCGACATCCGCACCCGCGTCAATAAGTGCCTTCACCGCCCTTGCGTTTGTGTTAAACTGCGCCGCCGTCATAAGGGCTGTAGTGTGATTCCTGTTCGCGGCATTGGGATTCGCTCCCTCGTCAATAGCGCGGATAATCTGCTCATATTCCGCTGACTTGCAGAACGATATGAAGTCTAAATCCGACATGGCCGGGCGTTTTTCCGGGACACTGGGAGGGATTTCGGGCTGTTCCTCGACATCTTTCACCGATAACAGCATAGGGGGGTATTCCTTTGTGCTGAACCATTTTACGCGGGCTACAGTCTCGAATCTCACCAGCTTTGTGTGATCGTCATCGTAGCGGTAAATCTTACGGCCTAATTCTGACGGAGGTATGCGGGCTTCAAGTCCGTCTCTGAGTTCGACAACTGCCCCGGTTGAATTGCTGAGGCTCTTTACTGTTACGCGGACATCCTGCCCCGGCTTGTATTTCGCGTAAAGTCTAGCCATCGACAAATTGTAATCTCCCTCGGCCATCGTCATGCTCAGGCTGATTATATCCGTATCAACGTCCGTAACTTTGAAGACATACTTTTTCCCGGCCATGACATTTTTCCCGCGCGGCACCTCTCCGGCAGGGACTTCAGCAGGAATCCTCCCGATTACCGCCGAATATCCTGCGCCGTTTTCCCCGATGATTCTTGCTTTGACGACATAGCCCGGTCTCACCGTCTCCATGAAAAGCCATTCGCACAATCTCAGAGCGTCATAAATGAGCCGCCGCCCCTCAGATTCTGAAGTGTACTCGTCATTGTAGCGTTCGTGAAGTGCCTTGTTCCGCGCAATTCTGAGGCTGTGAAGAATTTTGCTGCCCTCGTGCGTGATTTTTCCGCTGTCAGACAAGACATCAATGCGGTCTATCTGATCGCGCTCGTGAGTCTCGATGGCGTATTCTGAGATTAAGCGGTCTGCGATTGCCTCGCCCATGTCGCCAAGACATATGAGACAGTAGCGGGTGTTAGTGTAGAGATTCTCTTCGGCCTCGCGCCCAAGCTCCGAGATATTCATGAGGATTGGCACGGGCTTGTCAGGCGGGAAAAGGTCAGCCAAGAATCCGAAACGCCCCCCGGCTTTCACGTTAATGTACCATCGGCATAACTCCTCAGCCGTAACAATCAGCCGCGAACATGCAGACTCAGAGTCATAGCCCTCGTTGGCGGCCTCGCTTTTCGTGTCAGTGAGGGCTGATATTTTCCGGGAAATGTAATCGGTGATTATGCCCTTTGCGGTTAATGCCTCAAGTTTTCCGGGTGTGTCCGGGATATTCGCCCGGCAGGACAAATCCTCCGTGATGATTTCGGCGATACGTCCGAGACAGAGGAGGCATATATTTGGGTCAGATGATATACATTCTTCAGCCCTCCGCCCGTATTCCGCAAGTTTCGGGCAGTCGTCCTCAAGAAATAAAAACCTGCTGTCCATCAATTTATTCTCCTGGAAATTTTTTCGCTTGCATAAATTTTAACATTAGCGACAAGATTCATATTCCCTGAGTCGTTTGTGAAGTCAGCAATAATTAATGAGCGGTTCAGAAAAAACAGTATAATGTTACAATTCCGACTAATTCAGAAGGGGGATAAAATTTCATGAAGCAGCTTATGCAGGGGAACACCGCCGCCGCGAGGGGACTATATGAGGCGGGCTGCTGTTTCGCGTCAAGCTACCCTGGCACGCCAAGCACAGAGATAACCGAGGAAGCCGCGAAATATGACGCGATATATTCCGAGTGGGCACCGAATGAGAAAGTCGCAATGGAGGCCGCGTTCGGTGCGTCATTAGCGGGAAAAAGATCTTTCTGCGGTATGAAGCATGTAGGCTTGAACGTCGCCGCAGATCCGCTTTTCACAGTCTCATACACCGGGATTAATGCGGGAATGGTTATCTGCGTGGCTGATGACGCTGGTATGCACTCATCACAGAATGAGCAGGACTCCCGGCATTACGCGAGAGCCGCCAAACTTCCCATGCTTGAGCCGTCAGACTCTCAGGAGGCACTAGACTTTTTCCGCAGAGCCTATGACATTTCGGAGGAATACGACTCGCCCGTCATCGTCAAAATGTGTACGAGAGTCGCGCATTCTCAATCACTCGTTGAGACAGGAGAGCGCAGAGAAATTCCCGCCCGGCCCTACGAGAAGAATATAGCAAAATATGTGATGATGCCGGGAAACGCGATAAAGCGTCATCCCATTGTCGAGGAAAGAATGAAACGCCTTCAGGCTTTCGCGGAAGAGTCAGACATCAACCGAATCGACTCCGGCGCGGACTCATCACTCGGAATAATAACATCATCGACTTCATACCAGTATGTGAAAGAGGCACTCGGCGACAGATTCCCCGTGCTGAAACTGGGAATGATTTGGCCAATGTCTGACGAAAAAATACGCGAGTTTTCCGGCCATGTTGAACGGCTCGTGATTGTAGAGGAATTAGACGGCTTCATAGAGGAACATTGCAGGGCTATGGGCGTTCAGTGCGAGGGAAAATCATTGTTCGGCTGTCTCGGCGAGCTGAGTCAGAATGTCATAGCGTCAAAATTAGGGCTTCCGGCTCCTGAAGGGCTGAGGCTGTCTGAGAATGTGAAGATTCCCGCACGGCCTCCGATGATGTGCGCGGGCTGTCCTCACCGGGGAATATTCTTCACGCTGAATCAGGCAAAATGCACGGTGCTGGGTGATATTGGGTGCTACACACTGGGAGCTGTTGCGCCTCTGTCGGCAATGGAGATGACTCTATGCATGGGTGCCTCTGTCAGCGCATTACACGGTTTCAGCAAGGCAGGCGGGAAAAACGCCGTTGCAGTAATCGGGGACTCTACGTTCATGCACTCAGGGATGACGGGACTCGCGAATATCGCCTACAATCAGAGCAAGGGAGTCGTAATCATCCTCGACAACTCTATCACGGGCATGACGGGACATCAGCAGAACCCGACAACAGGACTGAACATTAAGGGAGACCCGGCCGGGAAAATCGATCTTGAGAGCTTATGCAGGGCAATGGGATTCAGGCGGGTGAGAGTCGTTGACCCCTATAACCTGAAGGAATGCGCCGAGGCACTGAAGGAGGAATTATCAGCTGACGAGTCATCAGTGATAATTTCGCGGAGACCATGCGCCCTGCTGAAGACCGTAAAGCACAAGCCCCCGCTGAGGGTTGAGCCGTCATTGTGCATTGGGTGCAAAGCCTGCATGAAGATAGGCTGCCCGGCACTGTCGGTTAGGGACGGAAAAGCACACGTAGATGATACATTGTGCGTTGGGTGCGGAGTGTGTAAACAGCGGTGCAGGTTCGGGGCATTCAGGGGAGGCGAGTAACATGGCCGAGGCTCAGGGAGATATTTATGTCCGTGAAATAGACGCGAGATTGAAACGGATTGAGTCATTGTACGAGAAAACAGCGGCGGAAATTCGTGATGTCAAGTCAGAAATGAGACAGCTTGAGGCAAAATTTGACGGCATTCGGAGCATTTGCATGTGGAGTGTAATGGGCTTCTGGATAATTCTCGGCCTTGCTACAGCTTTTGCGGTAATCAGGAGAATATATCAGCCAGTAACACTTGAAGACGTTGAACGAATCGCAGAACGAGCCGCAAATAATGTTATTACAGATGCTGTTATCGAGCGTATTGTGAGCGGAGGAAAATAACAATGGCCACGAAAAATATAATGATTGTCGGAGTCGGCGGACAGGGGAGCGTACTCGCAAGCAAACTTTTGGGACATCTCCTCACATCACAGGGATATGACGTAAAAGTCTCGGAGGTTCACGGAATGAGTCAGCGCGGCGGAAGCGTCGTAACCTATGTGCGTTACGGGGACAAAGTATATTCGCCCGTAATCGACAAGGGGCAGGCGGATTTCATTGTGTCGTTCGAGCTGTTAGAGGCTGCAAGGTGGATTGAATACCTTTCGCCCAACGGCCAAATAGTAACGTCAACACAGCAGATTGACCCTATGCCCGTTCTTACAGGCGCGATGACTTACCCGGAAAATTTGCTTGAGGAAATCAGGAAGACAGGCGCGAAAATTGACGCTCTCGACTGCCTGAAACTTGCTGAGACCGCCGGAAGTCCCAAAGCCGTTAATCTCGTCCTGCTTGGCCGACTCTCTCACTACTTCACGGACATCACGCCGGAGTCATGGCAGGAAGCAATTACAGGATGTGTACCCCCGAAATTCTTAGACCTTAACCGAAAGGCTTTCGATTTAGGGAGAAACGCATAAATTTTACCCCCCTTCCGTTTGTCTCCCTCCCCCCTAAGTTAGGTGGACACAGAGGGGGAAGAGGGGGTATCAGACGAAATATTATCATCGAGGAAGGTTTTATCTTTATGGAAAAGTATTATCAGCCCGAAATTGAGACAATGCCCCGCGAGCAGATTCGCAGACTTCAGAATGAACGACTCCTGAAGCAAGTCCGCCACGCCTGGGAAGATGTCCCCTATTACCGCAAGAAAATGCAGGAGAAGGGACTCACTCCCGATGACATAAAATCAATGGACGATCTTCACCTTCTCCCGTTCCTGACAAAGGCAGACCTCCGCGAGGCATACCCCTACGGCTTAATGGGCCGCCCCCTGAAAGACTGCGTGCGTATTCAGTCAACATCAGGCACAACAGGACAGAGAGTCGTAGCCTTCTACACGCTCAACGACATTCACATATGGGAGACAATGTGCGCCCGGGCAATCATGGCCGCAGGGGGGACAAATGAAGATGTCGTGCAGGTCTCATACGGCTACGGACTGTTCACGGGCGGGCCTGGCCTCAACGGCGGGAGTCATCTTGTCGGCTCTCTCACTATTCCGGCCTCGTCAGGAAACACAGACAGGCAGATTATGTTCATCAAAGATTTGTCCGCGACAATTCTTTGCTGCACTCCCAGTTACGCGGCGTTTATCGGCGAGCGCATGAAGGAAATGGGAATGTCCCCCGATGATATTCCGCTCAAAGCCGGGATTTTCGGTGCTGAGGCATGGAGCGAAAGCATGAGGCGCGATATTGAGGCCACAATGGGAATCAAGGCTTACGACATTTACGGCCTCACGGAGCTTTGCGGGCCGGGCGTTTCGTTTGAGTGTGAAGATCAGCACGGTATGCACATCAACGAGGATTATTTTATCCCGGAGATTATTGACCCTGAAACAGGCGAGGTCCTCCCGGAAGGCAGCACGGGCGAGCTTGTTTTCACGACACTGGAGAAGGAAGCCTTCCCGCTGATTCGCTACAGGACACGCGATATTACCAGCCTCAGTTACGAGCCATGCCCCTGCGGAAGGACTCACGTCAGAATGTCGCGCTTGAAGGGGCGTACCGATGACATGCTCATTATCCGCGGCGTAAACGTCTTCCCGTCGCAGATTGAGACCGTCCTAATCAATCAGGGCTACCCGGCGAACTATCAGATTATTGTTGACCGGGTGAACAACACAGACACGCTTGATGTGAGAGTCGAAATGACCCCGGAAATGTTCACCGATAATTTGGGCGTTGTGAATCAGCGTCAGGCGAAACTTGTCGAGGGTCTGCGCTCAATGTTAGGATTAACGGCAAAGGTTACCCTTGTCGCTCCGAAAACTATTGTACGGTCTGAAGGAAAAGCAGTAAGGGTAATCGACAACAGGAAAATATAGAGAGGGGGAAAATTCATGAACGTGAAGCAGATTTCAGTGTTTCTTGAGAACCGGCCGGGCTGCCTCCACGAGATGACGCGGGCATTAGCTCAGGCGGGAATCGATTTGCGGGGACTCTCGCTTGCTGAGACGAGCGATTTCGGAATCGTGAGATTGATTGTTGATGATGTAGTCGGGACTGCCAGCACCTTGCGGGACGCGGGGTTTGTGGCCAGCCTTACGGACGTTCTTGCGATTGAGGTGCCGAATGTGCCGGGGGGATTGAATCACGTGCTTGAAGTTCTTGACGGAGCCGGGATAAATGTCGAGTACATGTACGCTATATTAGGCAACAAGAAATCAGATACGGCCTACATGATTTTCCGGGTCAGCGACAACGCGAAAGCCTCATCCGCGCTGGCTGGCTCAGGTGTCAGGATTATGGGAGCTGAGGAGCTGTCAGCAATATAAATAGCCATGAACATAAAGCAGGTATCAATCTTTATCGAGCATGTGCCGGGGACTCTGCACAAAGTCGTAAAAACTCTCGCGGAGAATGACATACATATTCGGGCGTTCTCTGCGGTGGAGTTTGGCGGAATAGACATACTCCGGCTGATTGTGGACAATATTTTGTGGACTGCCTCGCACCTAAAAACGCTTGGTTATCCTGCAACGTTCAAGGAAGTAATAGCTGTGAGCATACCAAACACGGCGGAGAGATTATGCAAAGTCCTCGAAATAATGAGGAACGCCGGAATCAATATAGAGTACTCGTACTCACTTGTGCTGAAAAATTATTCGGCGGGCTTTATCTTTGAGGTTGACGACAGCGCGAGGGCTGCTGAGGCTCTGACGGAGGCGGGGATAAAGGTCATCACTCAGGAAGAATTGCAGACGCTGTAAAAATCCGAGGCTGTTGCGATAAACGCGGCGGCCTCTTATAATTTTGCGGCAAATAAACTTTTCGGGGGCGTAAAATTCAGTGAGCATAAAGCAGATTTCAGTGATACTTGATGACCAGTCCCAGACGTTAAGCAGAATGGCTGAAGTTCTCGCGTCAAAAAATGCTGACATGAGAGCATTAACTGTGGAGGAGTCCGGGAATTTCAGAGTCGTGAGACTCATTGCGGATAATGTTCTGTGGGCATCATCGGCATTGTGGGAGGCAGGGTTCACGGCGAATACTGCTGATGTTGTAGCCGCGGAAGTTCCTGACGAGGCCGGGGGGCTTGCGCGTCTTCTGAATATCATTGAGCGCGCCGGAATGGAGATAAAGTATATGTACCCTGTATTGAGCCGAAAGAAGTCATCAGCTTTAGGCGGAGGGGGATTGCCTGTAGTAGTCCTGAAACTGTCGGGCAGTGAGAATCCCGAAGAGATATTGCGGCTTGAGGGGATAAAAGTTTTGACTCACGCTGATTTGTCGTCGCTGTAGGAAATTTTTTCGGGAGGCGATCATTCATGAGGAAGTCAGCACTTGCGGTATTGGCTCTTGTCATCGCGTTATTGTTCGGGAGAACGGCTTGCGCGGCGGCCAAGTATTTCACGCTGGTGAACAACACGGGCGCGGATCTCTACACAGTCAACCTCAGCCCCTCAACTAGGTATGAGTGGCGGGATTACGTGATAGGGGACATACTGGACTCCAAAATTCTTGAGTACGGAGAATCGGCTAATGTGCGTTTTAACACCGGGGGTTTAAGGGAATGGGATATTCAGGCGGTGTTCTATGACGGCACATCGGCTTGGTGGTACAACATTGACCTTATAGCCTCATACACCGTAACGCTGAACAGGGACGGCACAGCGGATATGGAGTAAGGCAGGAAATTTCACGCATTATCATTTTTCCCCTTCAGGATGTTCACCGCGTTATTGTACAGGATAGTGCGTTTCTCGTTATCCGAAAGGCTGAGGGACATTACAGCATTGACGCATTCAGACTGTGAAGCCCACGGCGAGTCAGTCCCGAAAATCACGCGCTCAGACCCGAAAGCCCGTACCATTCCGGCAAACTCATCATCATTCAGCATGTCGCATTCATTTCCGCCGGAATAATATCCGTCCCCGTTCGGGTAAAACCTTCCGAGAGAGAACGCCGAGTCAACATAAACATTCTCACGCCCCGCAAAGAGCTTCACGGCCTCAGCCCAGCACCGCCACCCGCCCATGTGAGCCAGAATCACGCGCACATCCCCGGCCATGTCGAGCGCACGCGCTATTCTCTCAGGCAGCGCGGAGTCATCGCCGGGGAATCCTATGTCCCAGCCCGCATGAATCATCACGATCAATCCCAGCTCGCCCGAAAATCTCAGAATGTCCGCGTAATGTTCATCATCAACATTCAGCCCCTGATAGACCGGGTGAATCTTTACGCCATTTATGCCCGCCCCGGATGTTCTCGCTAATTCCCCGCGACAGTCATCAAAGAAGGGGTGAATCCCCCCGAAAGAATATACCCCGGTTGATTCACCCTCCGCATTAATCTTCATGGCCGTGTTGTTGATTCTCGTAACCTGCTCCGGCTTTGTGGCGACAGGCTGAACGACTGAGCATGTTACGCCCGCTTCCCTCATTGACGCTTTGAGTCCCGGAATTGTGCCGTCAGTGAATGGCCGAGTGTGGCTGTTATGACTCAGGACTCCCAGCGCGTGAGAGGCTATTTTCTCCGGGAATGTGTGAGCGTGAATATCAATTATCATCGCCCAATGCCCGCGACTGTCTGATTGTTACCGTCCTTGTGTAGCAGGAGAAAGCATCATCGACAAATTTGCGTTCAGGTTTCGGAGTAATAATGCTGACGACCGGGACAATCACGAATCCGGCAAGCATACAGAAAGCTCCGGCGTTAATCGGAGAGCGCAATAGCTCCGGGAAATCGGGACGCACGAAAATATTTGCGGTCATTACGACGCTTGAGAATATGAAGTTTACCCAGCATGATAATTTTGTTACGCCCTTCCAGTAAAGGCTGTACATGAACGGCGCGAGGAATGCTCCGGCAAGCGCACCCCATGACACTCCCATTAACTGAGCTATGAATGTTACGTTTGATGAGTACTGAATCAGCGCAAGAACTACGGATATTATGATGAATATCACGATTAGTACGCGCATTGTGAAGAGCTGCTTTTTCTCGTCCATGTCGCGAATCACGTGGCCTTTGAGCAAATCAAGCGTGAGAGTCGAGCTTGACGCAAGAACAAGTGATGACAATGTAGACATTGAAGCCGACAATACGAGAATCACAACAACGCCTATCAGTATGTCGGGAAGATTCGAGAGCATTACGGGAATGACAGAGTCATAGCCCTCAGCGGGGACTCCGATTCCTGACGGGTCAAGCTGGGACGTGAACAATCTCCCGAAACCGCCGAGGAAGTAGCAACCTCCCGCCACAACGAGAGCGAACAGCGTAGAAATCACTGTGCCTTTCGTGATGTCTGACTCATTCTTGATGGCGTAGAACTTCTGCACCATCTGAGGAAGTCCCCATGTGCCTAAGCTGGTAAGTATTACGACTCCGAGAAGGTTCACGGGGTCAGGGCCGAAAAATGACGCGAATATTCCGGGAGATTTTGCGAGGGGTGTTACGGCGTGAGAGTCAGAAATTGCCGCAAGCCCGGCGAGAGACTCAGAGAGTCCGCCCTTGCTTTCGAGGACTGCGACAATCACCGCAGTGATTCCGGCGAGCATTATTATTCCCTGAATGAAGTCGTTTATCGCCGTCGCCATATATCCGCCCGCAACGACATATATACCCGTCAATACGGCCATGATTATGACGCAGACCGAGTAATCCACGCTGAACGCCATCCCGAATAGCCTGCTCAGACCGTTATAGAGGGAAGCTGTATACGGAATCAGGAATATGAAGCATATCACCGAGGCCGCAATTTTGAGCGAGGCACTCTGAAACCTCTTGCCGAAAAAGTCAGGCATCGTTGCGCTGCTGAGATACTGACTCATGATACGAGTCCTTCTGCCCAAAACCGCCCAAGCCATTAGCGAGCCGATAAAAGCATTTCCGAGTCCCGCCCATGTCGCCGCGATCCCGTAACGCCACCCGAACTGACCCGCATAGCCCACGAAAACAACCGCCGAGAAATAGCTAGTCCCGTAAGCAAACGCCGTAAGCCACGGCCCGACAGACCGCCCACCCAAGACAAAGCCGCTGACATCTGTTGAATGTTTCCGGCAGTAAAGCCCGATAGCAATCATTAAGCCAAAGAAAAATATCACTAACACTGATTTGATGAGCATGAAATATATTTTCACTCCTGAAATTTTTTCACGCGCAAGATTACGCCCCGCCCCCGCCAAAATCAACCGTCATAAATGAACTGACAAAAACGCAAAAAAAGAAGCTCCCGACTCAATTTCGGAAGCTCCCTGTTATATTCGTTGTCCTGACAAAAAAAATTTGGCTCCGCCACCAGGACTCGAACCTGGAACCTAATGATTAACAGTCATCCGCGCTGCCGATTGCGCTATGGCGGAACGCAACAAAAGGAATTTTACCCCTCACCCCCCGTTTTTGTCAACATGCTATAATCACAGCAATCACAGAAAATTTTACGGAGGAAAAATATTATGCTCTGCACTTCATCTGAGGCGGCGAAAATTTTGCGGAGGCTCAACGATGAGAAAATGACGATTGAGGCACGCGAGTCGATGTCTTTGCATTTTACAGCGGCTGTTAATGAAGACATTGAGGACGCACGCCCGGAATATGATTATGACGAAACACGGATGGCACTCGATGAAATTGACGCGGAAATCCGCAAGTTGAAGCACGCGATTAACACGTTCAATCTTACGCATGAAGTGCCGGGATTCGGAATGACAGTTGATATGATGCTCGTATATATTCCTCAGCTCACGAGAAAAAAGCAGCGTCTTTCGGCCATGAAGGACAGACTCCCGAAGGTGCGCGAAATGACGAGAGTCGCAGGAATTATTGAGTACAGTTACGCAAATTATGACATTGAGAGGGCGACAGAAGATTTTGAGAAAGTCTCGGACGAATTATCACGCGCACAGACTGCACTTGACGTTCTGAACAACAGCGTGAAATTTGAGATTAATATATAGAAATTAATACCTTCTGCACACGGGCGGAAACTCCTTTTGACTGTGGGGTCTTACAATCTCACGGAGAAATTTGGTTCAATGTTATTCGTTATTACTCTGTTATTTGTTTTTGACGGCTCATGTTTTAATGTTGCGCGGCCTCCATTAAATTTTGTCTTTGTCTTGTGTGCAGTAAAAACTTGTTTCACCGGGGGAGCTGAAGTATAAGGTTTCAGGCTCTCTCTTTTTTTGCGTATAATACACTGCATAATCCCAAACAAGGAGGCATTATGCATGAAGCGCAAAATTATTCCCGGCATAGTAATTCTCATCACACTGATTTTTGCCGGGGTATCATATTCAGATTTCGGGAGCTTTTCGGGAAATTCTGATTACGACAGCTTGCCGTCATCAAGCACATCATCAGGCGGAGGATTTTCGGGCGGCTCTGACTGGTCAGACTCGTACACTCCATCACATTCAACGCGCACAAGGACGCGCAGGACAGCACCGGAATACGGCACGGGTATAAATCCGGGAGTCGCGGCGGGAATCCGTCATCAGCAGGGTGTGAGGAATCCGAGTCTCGACACTGAAGACTACGAGGAGTTCGGCGGGATAGCGTTCGTATTGCTGGTATTCTTTGTGTTCTGGCTCATGATTCACATTAACAGCAAGAGGAAGCGCGATGTAGGACAGACTGTCATCAACATTCAGGACACTGTAAGGACACTGCGCCCAATGAACGAATATTTAGAGCTTGACCCGGAATTTGACGAGGAGCGGATCAGGACTCTAATGTCGAACCTGTATATACAGATGCAGGAGACGTGGCAGAGGAAGGATATATCACCTTTGCGGCCATACATGACGGATAAATTTTTCTCGCAGATGGATAATCAGCTTGAGCAGTTCAGGAAGTCAGGCCGGACGGATTACACCGAGCGTATTGCGGTGCTGAACACTGGCATAATTGGGTGGAGGCAGTCCGCCGGGATGGACTATATCACGGTGAGGCTAAATGCGCGGATTGTGTCATACGTTCTTGACGACAGGACCGGGGAATTAATTTCGGGCGACAGGAAGCGCGAGAAATTCATGGAGTACGAAATAGAATTATGCCGGAAATCCGGGGCTGTAACGAGTCCAGAGTCTGACGGCGTGAAGACTGCGACATGTCCGCACTGCGGCGCGCCCCTGAAGCTGAATGCCTCGGCTCAGTGCGAGTACTGCGGGAGCGTGATTACTGCGGTAAATTCTGACTGGGCTATTTGCGGCATGAGGGGAATATCACAGAGGACGGCGTAAAGGCTTGAGTCCCCTGCGGGTGTCATGGCCTGCGGGGGCTATATTTTCCGCAGATTCTCTCCTAAAGGGAACAATTCTGCCCTGAGCTGTATATATTCCGGTCTCGGTGATATATAACAAGAGGTGATAACGTTGTACGACATAATCATTAACGCCGACTCCCTGTCCGAGCTTCCGAAATTGCCCGCCGAGTCTGTCGATTTGATTTTTGCTGACCCTCCATATTGGATGAGGACTGAAGGAATCTTGCGGCGGGCGGAAGGCACAGAGTTTCACGGCTGCAATGATGACTGGGACAAATTCAGCTCCCTCGATGACTACGAGTCCTTCACGCTTCAATGGCTGACTGAGTGCCGGAGAGTCCTCAAGCGTTCCGGCTCGCTGTGGGTGATAGGCTCTATGCAGTGTATATACACAATCGGCGCGGCCATGCAGAAATTAGGCTATTGGCTCATAAACGACATTATATGGCACAAGACTAACCCGACTCCGAATTTCACCGGCTCCCGACTCAACAACAGCCACGAGACTCTAATTTGGGCGGTCAAAGACCGTAAGTCAAAATTCACGTTCAACTACAAGACAGCAAAAGCCCTCAATCACGAGTCGCCCTCAAAACAAATGGGATCCGTCTGGCGATTCCCGGTCTGCTCAGGAAATGAACGACTCAAAGATTCCAGCGGTCATAAAATCCATTCGACACAAAAGCCCCTCGCAATGTTAGAGAGAATCATAGCAATCTCATCAAAGCCCGGTGATTTAGTGCTTGACCCTTTCGCCGGAACAATGACGACAGCCGCCGCCGCAAAGAAATTAGGCCGTCAATACATCATGATTGAGTGCGAGAAAACTTACTGCGATTACGGGCGTGAAAGGCTCAGTGCGATAACGTTTGAGGACTCGCAAATTTCGCGGGGTGATTTTGACGTTAAGCCAATGCGCGTAACAATGCCGGAAATGATTCAGGCAGGATATTTTCATGAGGGAGAGAAGTTTTTTCTTGCTGACGGAAAAGAATACGCCGAACTACAGCCGGACGGGAAATTATTGTACGCCGGGAAAATTATCGACATTCACACATGCGCGGCTCGTGCCAAAAATTTGCGCGCCGAAAGAGTCAACGGTTTCGATTATTGGCACGTCATGCGGGGAAATCACCTTGTCAGCATCAGGGAAATACGCGAAAATTACCGGGACAGTCTCAAACACTAGGGGAGGAATCATCATGAAACGTATAATTCTTGCTGTACTCATTGCGTTATTGCCTGCGTCTTTTGCTGAGACCGCTGAAAGGTTCGTAACGTTCCCGGCTCTCGGACGCTGCACAGGAACATACGTAAGATACCGCGACAATCCCGACACTGACGGCGAAATCATCGGGCGGCTGAACTCTCCCGAAAGAGTCATAGTTGTCGGGCAGACTGTTACGGACGGCGATTTGTGGTACGAGATTGAAGACCCTCGCGCAGAGGCTACAGCGTTTGTTTTCGGGAAATATATCGTGCCAGTTTTTGACGAGACCACACAGCAGGGCGAGCTTTACAGAATGCTTGTCAGTATTTTCCAGTCATACGGAATCACGAAAGAGAAGGCGAATTTCTATAACGGCCCGGCAGTCGAAATAGAACACACTAATGACGCAGGAATATTTCAGCTTGATGTGTGGGAAAAAGGCTGCTCATTCGGCGATGTGAATATAGGCGACGGCAAAGAGAAACTGCGTGAAACTCTCGGCGAGCCTGACATGATTAGCGGCTCTGAATTGGAATATAGGCTTGACGGGGATATAATTTTCACATTCAGGCTGAAGGACGGCAGAATCTCTCACATGTCGTACCAGTGGCCGCAACGTTAAGGAGGAATCATCATGAAGCGTGTAATTCTTGCCATGCTCACTGCGTTATTGTTCGTGTCATTTGCTGAAGGTGCCGGAAAATTTGCCGACTTCCCGACAATAGGAGTCTGCACGGGCGACTCAGTGCGCTATCATTCAAAGCCAAGCACAAAGGCTGAAGTCTGGGGAAGCCTCAGCAAAAACATGAAGGTTGTCGTTGAGAGTCAGAAAGTTGTTGACGGTGAAACGTGGTACGAGATTTCGCCCAAAGACGCACAGGACTCCGCATATGTTTACGGGGAATACTTAGCCCCGTATTTTGGCGAGGCCGCGCAGAAATCCCCGGTCAACAAAATGGTCATCGACATTCTGCAAGTCTATTCGCCCTACAAGGATAACGACTACTACACGGAATACGGCGGGGAGGAAGTCAGGCGGACATATGACGAAAGCGGCTGGCTCGTGCGTGTTGAGGCGTGGAAGCCGGGATGTTCTTTCGGGAATGACGGCCAGGACGAAAGCAAAAATATCACTATCGGCGACAATGCGGGCAAGCTCACAAAACTTTTCGGCGACCCCGACAAGAAGAGCGACTCAGAATGTGAATACACTGCGGGGAGTTCCTCATTAACTTTCAGGATTGAGGACGGGAAAATTACCCGCATGATTTACGAGGACAAGAAATAATCAGCCGTATCATTCGCAAAAAAAGAGTCCCCGGAGGTTTTCTAGCCTTCCGGGGATTCTTGTTGTATTCTGCGTGTTATCCGGCCTAGGTCTAATACATGC
The DNA here is from genome assembly GCA_017540085.1 of Synergistaceae bacterium. Classification (NCBI taxonomy): domain Bacteria; kingdom Thermotogati; phylum Synergistota; class Synergistia; order Synergistales; family Synergistaceae; species Synergistaceae bacterium. Next base: position 48,611 of record JAFYBQ010000042.1, read on the forward strand.
CGTCCATGCCGCCCATACCGCCGGGCATAGCGGGCGCAGCTTCTTTCTTTTCGGGCTTGTCGGCAACGATTCCCTCAGTCGTGAGTACCATAGCCGCGATTGAGCCTGCATTCTGGAGAGCCGAGCGCGTAACCTTCACGGGGTCAATGATTCCTGCTGCTACCATGTCGGTGTACTCGCCTGTAGCCGCGTTGAGTCCGTGCCCAATCTTTTCGCTTCTGACCCTCTCGACAACTACATCACCCTGATACCCTGCGTTTGTCGCAATGAGATACAGCGGAGCTTTGAGCGCGTCAAGTACGATCCTTGCGCCTGTCTTGACATCGCCGGAAAGTTTCTCCACGAACGGCTCAAGAGCTGTGGCGCAGTTGAGTGCCGCGACTCCGCCTCCCGCTACGATTCCTTCCTCGACTGCGGCGCGTGTTGCGTTGAGTGCGTCCTCTATGCGGTGCTTCAATTCTTTCTGCTCTGTCTCTGTGGCTGAACCTACCTGAATCACCGCGACTCCTCCGACAAGTTTGGCAAGTCTCTCGTGAAGTTTCTCCTTGTCGTAATCTGACGTTGAGTCCTCAATCTCTTTGCGGATCTGGCCTGCCCTGTGGCGAATCTCTTCGGGATTTCCTGCGCCCTGTGTAATCGTTGTATCCTCTTTCGTGATACGGACTTTCTTGGCGCGTCCGAGCATTGACAGCTCTGTGTTCTCGAACTTCATTCCGCGCTCCTCGCTGATGACCTCGCCGCCCGTAACTATTGCGATGTCCTGAAGCATAGCCTTTCTCCTGTCGCCGAATCCGGGAGCCTTCACCGCCGCAACCTGCATTACTCCGCGCAGTTTGTTGACGACGAGAGTCGCAAGGGCTTCACCCTCTACATCTTCTGCGATAATGACAAGGGGCTTTCCTGTCTGCACAACTTTTTCGAGAACGGGCAGAAGGTCTTTGATGTTGCTGATTTTCGCGTCATGGATGAGGATATATGCATCGTCAAAGCTGGCTTCCATCCTGTCGCTGTCGGTTACCATGTAGGGGCTGATATATCCCTTGTCGAACTGGAGTCCCTCGACCATCTCAAGAGTCGTCCCTACGGTCTGTGAGTCCTCGATTGTGATTACGCCGTCCTCGCCGACTTTGGCCATTGCCTCAGAGATGAGCGCGCCGACTGCTGAATCGTTTGCTGAAATTGAAGCTACCTGCGCGATTTTCTCTTTCTCTTTTACGGGCGTTGACTGCTTTTTGAGTTCCTCTACTACGAAATCAATAGCCTTCTCGATTCCCTGACGCATTAACATTCCATTCGCACCGGCGGCAACGTTCTTCATGCCCTCGCGGATAATGGCGCGTGAGAAAATTGTTGCGGTTGTTGTTCCGTCTCCGGCTATGTCGTTCGTCTTGCTGGCAACTTCTTTCAGCAACTGCGCTCCGGCGTTCTCGAACGGGTCTTCAAGCTCAATTTCCTTAGCGATTGTTACGCCGTCATTTGTGATCATCGGTGAGCCGAATTTTTTCTCAAGTACTACATTTCTTCCTTTAGGGCCAAGCGTAACGCCAACTGTGTCCGCTACTTTGTCGATACCGCGGAGCATTGCCCTTCTTGCTTCTTCTCCGAATGAAAGTATTTTAGCCATGATATTTTTCTCCTTGTTATTTCTCTACGATTGCGAGCACATCACGCTCACTGAATATTACGAGGTCTTCTCCGTCAACTTTTACTTCTGTCCCTGCGTACTTGCTGAATATTATTCTGTCGCCTACTTTGACCTCTACCGGCTGTTTCTGGCCGTTGTCGAGAATTTTGCCCGTGCCTACTGCGAGAACTTCGCCCTCTGTCGGCTTCTCTTTTGCTGTGTCGGGAAGGAATAATCCGCCCTTTGTCTTTTCCTCGCGCTCAAGCACTTTCACTACTATCCTGTCGCCTAACGGTTTAAGTTTCATGATTCTGTATTGGCCTCCTTCTTGTGATTGGCACTCAATCAAAAAGAGTGCTAACTAAACAACGCGGGGAATATTACTCCCTAAGCGTGAAAATTGCAATCGTTAATTTTACTTAGGCAAGATAATTTCTTATTTCCTCTTTGACCCGTTCAATGTCTGAGCATGTAAGAAAGGGGATTAATTTCTGTATCTCATCAATATTTCTGTCCCACCATCGCAAACGCAATAAAAGCCCGGTCATCTCATCGTCAAACCTTTTGCGAATCACTTTTGCAGGATTTCCCGCCGCGATTGTGTACGGGGGAATGTCGCGGGTTACTGTGCTGTTGAGGCCGATAATCGCCCCGTCCCCGACATTAACGCCCGGAAGAAACGTAACATTCTGCCCTATCCAAACATCATTGCCGATGACTGTATCACCCTTCAGCGGCAAATCTGACATGGCCGGGGGATTCTGATTCCAGCCTTCAAATATGTAGAACGGGAATGTTGCCGCGCAATTCATTTGATGATTCGCGCCGTTCATGACAAACTCAACGCCCGCCCCGATCTGGCAGAATTTCCCGATTATGAGCTTGTCGCCGATAAATTCATAGTGATGTGTAACGCGGGACTCGAAATCTTTTCCGGCGTAATACGAGAAATCCCCGGCGATTATATTCGGCCTCGTTATCGCGGGCTTGATGTATGTTACTGAGTCTGAATTGGGAAGGGGAAAAATTTTGCTTGGGTCTGGTGTCATAGTAAAGCCTCCGAAATCTCTAAAGGTCTTAGCGTTGAAGCGGGGATATTCTATGAGGATGCCCGGCACTTTCCGCAGTTGGGTGTGAAGCCGTCCCTGTCCATCTCGCTGACCGCCCATTGAGCCGCCGCCGTCAGCATTGGGAGAGCGTTTTTGCCGCGTTCAGTGAGGGAATATTCTACACGCGGGGGGACTTCATTATATTGTGTTCGCGAGACTAGCCCGGAGGACTCTAACTCCTTCAGGGACTGCGCGAGCATCATGTTTGTGATGTCGCCTAAGCTGCGTTTGATTGCGCTGTAACGTTTCGGGGACATGTCAGACAATATGCAGATGATTGGGAGCTTCCATTTTCCCCCGAAAGTATGAGCTAAATATTTCAGCGGGCAAATATTTTCCATGAGTCAAAATCTCCTGTGTATTATTTCTATATATGGTATCAAAAATCTGTGTTCTTGTGAAAATCGTACCACCAAATATAATAATCACATCCCCAAAAATTTTGAGGAGGGTAATTTCTCATGCAGATAAAAGCAGTAAAGCTATTTGAGGGCGGAGAGTTCACAGAAGAGTTTGTGTTCGGCGGAGAAAACAAAGCAGATGGCCGCAAGGATTTCACATATCCCGGAAGCCTTCAGAATTTCGTGATTGATACGGGTGATGAGGTGATACTTATCGACACGGGATTCGCGCCGGGGACTCCGTTCAAAGGCTACAGGGTGATTAATGACTATATCCCCGCGCTTGAGGCAGCCGGATACAAGCCGGAGCAGGTCAGCAAGATTCTTGTTACCCACAAGCACCCCGATCACACAGGAATGCTGTCAGCTTTCCCGAATGCTAAAATCTACATCGGCCCGGATGACGCAGACGCATTGAAGCTCGACGGCTCGAACATTATCCGCGCTGCGTACCAGGACGGCCCGTATCACAATTTCCCGGAGTCGCAGAAGATTGCAGAAGGGATATATTTCATCAAAGCACGGGGACACACTAAGGGCAACAGCATAGTGATAGCTGAGTCGGACGGAGTATATTACATGCTTCACGGCGATGTTACGTATGTTGACGCGGCACTTCACGCAAACAAGCTCTCAATCGTGTTTGAGGATCTGCCCGCGGCGCGTGAGACGTTAGACCGTGTTCGCGAGTTCGTGAAGAACAACCCGACAATCTACCTTTCGACACATACCCCTGAAGGCGTTACGAACCTTGAGGGAAAAATCATCATGAAGCTGTAGACGGTCATGGAATTTGAGCAGGTATTGACGCGCAGAGTCTCAGCCCGGAAATATACCGGGAGGATGCCGAGCGATGATGACATACAGAAAATCATTGACGCGGCTTTATTGTCGCCTATAGTCCGCTGGCACAAACTGCACCTTTCTGTAGTAACAAATCTTGACGCTATGAGCGTTGCGGAAATTGCCGCTGATGACATTTTCGGACGGCCTGACTCACCCGTGAAAATGCCCCGGCCATATCTCTACAATGCGCCCGTATGGATAATCTTATCGGGTAAAAAGTATGTTGAGTCGGAAAATCCGCAGGCAAAATTGATGAATGATAATTTATTCTGGAACGTCGGCTCAATCATTGAGAACATGGAGCTTCAGACAACAGCGTTAGGGCTTGCGAGCTGCGGGATAAATACAACAGTCGTAGCAATGAGAGACCGCCCGGACGTGAAAAAGGCTGTCGGAATCCCTGAAGGCTACGATGCTTTAGCGTCCGTAGTTGTGGGATATGCTGACGCTGATTACCCCATAGCATAAAAAGAGAACGGCGAAAACCATTGAAAATAAAGGGTTTTTGCCGTTCTTCTCTTGTTTTTGTCGCTTATTTGTCGCTTATTTGTCGCTTAAATCTGCCTTTAGATACTACACGATAGCAGACGATAAAGGCTTTAATCTGATAAGTTCGCTATATCTTGTGAAAGCTGTTCTTCCGCTTTTTTGTACTTCTCTTGAAGCTTTAGGAAGTCTTTCAACTTCGTTTTGACAAACTCTTGCTGTTCTTTATAAGGGATATAGTCAATGTAATAATCCTTAAACATATCAGGCGATATAGTCAGCTTTGATGTTCCGTCCGCTAAGTCAGAAACGATTTGCTTCTTTATTGAAGCAAAATAACAATTATAAAACTCTAAGTCAATCGGATATTTCGGGTCATGCTTAATCGGGAAACGTGAATTTATCTGTCCCATTCGTATGCCAGCTTTGGGCCTCCATCAAATTGAATCAACCCGCAATACGCAAAGCCTTCCCTGCTGAGTATGTGCTGCATCACTTTGTTTTCTTCCTGTGTATCTACACGGATTGCGTCAATCTGGTTCGACAGGCAAAAATCTTTGATGAGTTGAAAAGCTTCATGCGACAGGCCACCGCCTCTGGCTTTGCTGTTGAAAGCCATTCGATGTACCACGGCATAAGGCTTTTCTGTTTTCCATGCGCCATCAATTCTTTTATATGCGGGTTCATCGCCGAAGATCATGCAGCAATAGCCAATAACTTCATTGCCTTTTACAAACGCATACCCGATGTTCTGAGCAATATCGTCGAGGATCGTCTGCTGAGTGGGATAATCAGGATGCCATTGTTCAAAGCCCAAAGACTTGTGATATGCTCTTGCATCCTCGATACATTGGTAACAGACTTTAGCTTCATTCTGATTTGCCAATCGCATTTCCATCCTCATACTCTCCCAAATACCGATTTATACTTGTTCAATAATATAGCCGGATCCACACCTGACTTCAACATTAAAAATATATAATAAATTATAGCACAAGCAGGCGCAAGCGTCAATAATATATCCTGTAAACGTGATATTTCGTATCTGTGAACGGCGGGTCATTGCTTCTTGCAGTACAGCGTCAAGTCGTTTTTATACCGCGAGGAACACCCCGGCGAGGCATACGCGCTCCCGTCTTCCTGCAAGGCCAAAGAAATCACAGACGCTTGCATAAAGTGCGGGACATGCGTGAGAAATTGCCCCGTTGACGCGATAGACATTGACGCGAAAACTTTTGACACGGAAAAATGTATAGGCTGCTGGGCATGTATCAACCGCTGCCCGAAACACGCGATAAAGTCAACAAGCAAAGATGTTGCGGAAATAATGCGCTCATTCGGCGAGGCTTCGACAAAGAGGCTTGAGCCGGAAATATTCATGTAGCCATCAAAAAACGGGGACTCGGTTTCGTCCGGCAGTCCCCGCTTTTATTTTGCGCGAATCTCTCTACGCCTCTTCAGGCTCGTCCGGGTCAACGTCAACGATAACCTTCATTGTTGACTCCCTGTGGCTGTCGATATACTCATAGGCTTTAGGCCAGTCCCTGAACGCAAAATGCGCGGTGCGTAACGGCTTGAGCTGTACTTTCCCTTCCTGCACAAAGCGAATCCCGTCAAGAAAATCTTCATGGCGGTACATCATTGACGTGTTGAGGTCGAGTTCTGAGTCGTTGAGCTTGGCGAGGTCGATATTTGCCTTCTTCCCGAAAACCGCCACAAGTATTATCGTGCTTCCCTTGCGGGCATTCTGAATCGCCTGATCCATCGTTATGTCGCTCCCGGCGCATTCGTACGCGACATCATACTTGTCCGGCCCGAATGTGTCGAGGACTGCCTGCTTGTAGTCGTGATTTTTCGTGTTGACGACAACATCAGCACCGAGCTGTTTTGCGAGTTCGAGTCTTCCGTCTGAAATATCCGTAGCCATGACTTTGGCCGCGCCCAGTGCCTTCAATGACTGAATGAGAAGTATACCGATAGGCCCGCACCCTAACACTACAGCCGTGCAGCCCTTCACGCCGGGGAACTGCTTTGCCGCATGAATCGTAACCGCGAGAGGCTCAAGCATTGCCCCGTCAGAGTAACTCAGCTCATCGGGAATCGGCGTAACGTTCCTCTCGTCAGCAACAAAATATTCGCTCCCTGTCCCGGTCGTCTGGAAGCCGTAAACTTTCAGGCTCTCGCAGAGATTGTACTTTCCGTGAAGGCAGGGATAGCACCTTCCGCAGACGACTTGAGGCTCAAGCGTTACCCTGTCGCCGGGCTTGAACTTCTTGACGAACTCGCCGACTTTCACGACCTGCGCGGAGACTTCATGCCCCTGCGTTATAGGGTACGACGTGTAGGGGTGAGTCCCGTGATAAACGTGAATGTCGCTACCGCAGATTCCTATCTTCTTGATTTTGACGAGAACCTGATCCGGGCCGGGTTCGGGAATTTCGATGTCCCTGTAGATTATGTGCTTAGGTTCCTGCATTACTTCCTGTACCATTGTTGCCATTGTGAATTATTCCTCCCTGCTTAATCTTTCGTATTCTTCCCGGCAAATGTCATCGTAATTCAAAATCTCGTCCCGGAATGCCTCTGCCCATAAATTCATGGCCGATTCATTTCCGCTTGACCGCGCTATTCCTCCTGACATCTGCCAAATGTCCGCGCAAGCCTTTATGATTTTATCCTCATCGCTTGCCTTCCTGAATCCCATAAAGCTGCTGGCGTAATCTCCGCTCTTGCATGTCGAAAGATAACGCCGCGCCGTGTTCCTGTACTCGTGGTACAAATACGCCCTGTGCGACTCGTCCGTGTCATTCATGCGTAACTCGCTGATTATCGCTGTAACTTCCCTGTCCCTGAAACGCCGAAAGAATCCCCCGCGCCCGTACAAAAGCTGAAGGCATATGCACCGCCATAACCACCAGTCTATATTTTTGCGGCCTTTGTTCTCGTGGTCAGAATAGCGGTCATTGTAGACTTCACGAACGAAATCAACGCCCCCGGATTCAGGAAGCGAGTCGAGAATCACGAGGCGTTTTTTCGGGTCAATCTCACGGAAATATTCTGAGTAATCGCTGTCGATTTCGTACATTTCCTGCGTCGTTCTTATCCCCCTTCCGCTTGCGCTCCCTCCCCCTAAGTTAGGGGGGACACAGAGGGGTCAGAGGGGTATCCTTAGCTTGCCTGGCGTTTTTTCGAGAAGCAGTCAAAGCCTACCGCAATCGCGAGAACTAATCCCTGTACAACCATCTGCGTATACTCGCTGACGTTCATCATTACCATTCCGCTCTTCAGTGAGCCAATAATCAGAACGCCCGCGATTACCCCCGACATGTGGCCGATTCCGCCCGCAACTGACACACCGCCCAGCACAACGCACGTAATGACCTCAAACTCGAATCCCACGAGCGATGAAGCCTGCGCTGACCCTGTGCGCGACAATACGATTATTCCGGCAAGCCCCGCAAAGAATCCCGACAGCGCGTAAATCAGGTACTTCATTTTGCTGACGCGAATCCCGGAAAGCTCTGACGCTTCCTCGTTTCCGCCGATAGCGTAGAAGTATCGCCCGAAATATGACTTGTTGAGAATGAAGCTGCCAACCGCAAAGCATATCACCATGATAATCGCGCAGATAGGAATCAACCCGACACCCATTCGCGGGAAAATGCTCCAGTGATTGAGAGTCCACCGCGCAAAGAATCCTAACGCCGGATCACCGTTGAGGCCGACTTCAGGCGCGTACCTCAGAACGTCAGGAATCGGAAGTCCCCCCGAAAGTATGTACGCTAATCCCCTGAAAATCGTCTGTGAGGCGAACGTCGCAATAATCGCCGGGATTCCTATCGTTGACACCATAAAGCCGTTAAGCACTCCGATTAGTGTAGCCATTACGATTGATACGATGATGGCAAGCCACATGTTCCAGCCCATATTCATCATCAGGTAAGCGCAAACGACATTCACGAGAACAACAATTGACGCTATTGACAGGTCGATTCCCGCAATCAATATAACGAACGTCATACCTATTGACGCGATGCCGTAATACGATACCTGCCGGGAAATGTTGATTATGTTCGGAAGGCTGAGAAATTTAGGGTTGAAGTACCAGAAAATAGCTATCTCGATTATGAACACAAGCCATATTGCGTTCTGCTTGAATGCCGCCGCGAATCTGTTCTGCTCCATTATACTGCCTCCTTCTTGCTCTCAGGGATAACGCCTGATGCGTATGTCATTATTGTGTCCGCGTTGAACTCGTCTTTGTGAAGCTCGCCCATCATTTTGCCCTCAGCAAGGACTATTATTCGGTCTGACATTCCGATTAGCTCTTCCATTTCGGACGAAATCATGAGGACTGCGACTCCTGCTTCTACGAGGTCATTAATCAGCTTGTAGATCTCATATTTTGCGCCGACATCGATTCCGCGTGTAGGTTCGTCAAAAATTATGAGCTTTGAATTTGCCGCGAGCCATTTTCCGAGAATGACTTTCTGCTGATTTCCGCCCGATAAATTTTTCACAAGCTGGTGAATTGACGGGCATTTTATCTGTATATCCTCGCGGTATTTCTCTGCTGTCGTCCGCTCAGTCTTTGAGTCTATGACGCTCATTTTTGAGATACGCTCATAGATCGGCATTGAGATATTGTTCTTGATGGAGTTCGTGAGGAGTGCGCCGTGCCTCTTTCGGTCTTCAGGCAAAAGCGCGATCCCGTGATCTATTGCCGCCCGCGGGGATTTCGGGTTAATCTCCTGTCCCATGAAGATAATTTTTCCCGACTCTTTCGGACGAGAGCCGAAAATTACCTGCGCGATTTCCGTGCGTCCTGCGCCTACGAGTCCTCCGAGTCCGAGTACTTCACCCGCATGAACCTTGAAGGAAATATTTTCGTCCCCGTTGCCCGTAACATTCTGAAGCTCAAGAACAACATCATCACGTACGCAGGGCTTACGCGGCGGATATTTCTGCGTCATTTCGCGGCCTACCATGAGTTTTATTAGCTCGTCAACCTGATGCGGGATTGTGGCGGGGTCTTTGTCGGTTATGAGCGTGTCGACATATTCGCCGTCCCTGATGACCTCGATTCTGTCCGACAGCCTGAAAATTTCCTCAAGCCTGTGCGATATGTAGATGATTGACACTCCGCGGGACTTCAGCAATTCGACAACCTTAAACATGCTCTCAACTTCATTTGTCGTGAGGGGTGCTGAAGGTTCGTCCATGATAAGAACTTGGGCATTCTGCTGAATTGCTTTTGCGATTTCTACCATTTGCTGATAGCCGACAGACAGATTTTTGACGAGGGTTCGCGGGTTAATCTTAATGTTGAGCTGCTCGAATGCTTTGGCGGCTTCTTCCTCCATTGCTTTGCGGTCGATGACGATTCCGTTTTTCTTGAGAATGGGACGACCCAAGAACATATTTTCCGCCGCTGAAAGTTCGCCGACATTGTTAAATTCCTGGTAGATGATGGCGATTCCGTTTTCTGAGGCAAGCTGAGGAGTCATCCGTGAAAACTCTTTTGTCTCGCCGTCTTTGTCCTTCTTGACGCGGATTTTTCCTGACGTGGGAATTACCGCGCCTGAGCAGCATTTTATGAGGGTTGATTTACCTGCTCCGTTTTCGCCGATTAGTCCGAGAATTTCTCCGCGCCTGAGCTGTAATGTAACATCTTTCAGCGCAACGACACCGGGATATTCTTTGCGTATGTGTTCAAGTTCAAGCACATAATCTTCTGCCATTATTACACCTCCTGCATTCAAGAAAAAAAGCCTCCCCGACAAAAGCGGGGAAGCCGTGAAATTCCGTGTGATTTATTTCATTCCTGCCATAATCTTTGAGACGTTCTCGGCTGTGATGGGTGCAACGCCTCTGAAAACGTTTTTGGCATCAAGTTTGCCGCCGAGAATTAATGCGAACATTGAAGCGCATGAACGCCCGGTATCCTCGTCTGAACCCTCAAATCCGATAATGCCCTTTGCGGGGTATGTGGGATCTGCGAGCTGTCCGAGCTGCTGCTTTGTTACGTCAGTCGTGAAGACTCCCATATCATCCGGGATTTTTCCGCCCGTGAAAATCTGAAGTGCCTCATCTGCTCCGATCATTGCGCCGGCTCCGATTCCTGTGATGACTTTTGCGTTCGGATGAGCCTGTAATATCGTGTCCATTGCGTTCTGTGCTACGTTGGCCTCAATGGCGGCTGTTGTGGCGACTATCTCATATTTTCCGTCAGCAATATTCTTCATGCCGATCTTGATTCCGTTCTCGCGCTCAAGAAGGATTACTGTCTGAGGATAGCCGATTATGACAACTTCCGCTTTCTTGTCCGCTGTGAAATGCTCGTTGATGAATTTCCCGGCAAGCTCACCGATTGCGATTCCCAGATCTGTATTGTTGAGTATCCAGTTTGCGTCGGTGTTGGTCATCGGGTCATCCCAGCACATAACCTTAATGCCGAAATTGCGGGCCTCAGCGCAGGCATCCTCTACGGCGTTTGCGTCTGACGGGTGAACCATGATTAAGTCGCAACCGGCTGAGACAAAGTTCTCAATCTGCGAAATCTGAGTCGCGGAGCTGTCATTGCAGCCGACAATCGTATACTCTGCTCCGGCCTTCTCAAGAATTTCTCCGAGTGCTGTCATGACTCCCGCCCAGTAAGCATTCTGCAACGACTGAATTGTGATACCGAGCTTTTTGCCTTTGAGGACGCTCAAATCTGCCTTGGCGTAAAACTCCGGGGAGGCCTGTATTCCTTCGGTCTTTGCGGTATCGGCGGCCATTGCGCAGACGGGGAGCGCGAGAAGCATTGCGAGTGTGAAAAGTGCGATAAACTTCTTCATGTTTGTATCTCCTTTTTGTGATTTTGTTCACGCCCAGTTAAGGACGCTGAAACCTAGAAGCACGTGAATGCGCCGTCAAGACCGAAATCCGCGCCCGTTGTGAATGTGCTTGTGTCGCCCGCAAGGTATACGCAGATTGACTCTAACTCTTCAGGCGTTCCGAGTCTGCCTGTGGGTGAAAGGTCTTCCCATTTCGCGATTAACGGCTTGAGGAACTCCGACGCTTTAATCAAATCCGTAGCGATATAGCCGGGGCTAATGCTGTTGACTCTGACTCCTCTTTTCGCCCATTCGACAGCAAGGGATTTCGTGAGCTGAATTACTCCTGCTTTGCTTGCGTTGTAGGCGCACTGAGGCTGAGGAACATTGACGATGTGAGCGGACATTGAAGCGGTGTTGATGATTGAGCCACCTCCGTGTGCGAGCATGTATTTACCCGCGATTGTGTCAGTCAGGAAAACGCTGTTGAGGTTTACGTTGATGACTTTGAGCCACTGCGCGTATGTCATTTCGTCTGCGGGGGCGTTGATGCAGATCCCTGCGTTGGCGTGGCAGAAATTGAGTCCGCCGAGCTTTTCGACAACTTCATTCACCATCGCTGTAACGTCTGCCTCGTCCGTAACGTCGCACTTTATGGCGATGACTTTGCGCCCGGTTGCGTCTGCGATTTCTTTCGCTGTCTTTGTTGCCTCGTCAATGTCAAGATCAACGATAGCAATATCAGCCCCGGCCTCAGCGAATGCGGTTGCGGTGCATTTGCCGATACCCCTCGCGCCGCCAGTAACAAAGCCCTTCTTACCGTCGAGGCGCATTTTCTCAATGATGCCCAATTTTAAGACCTCCCTCAAAAATTAAGCAGTGTATGAAGAGATATATTTGAAATGAAAAGTGAGTATGTAAAATTTAATGTACGGAAATAATTTTGTCAATCGATAAATTTACGAACTATTTTACGGCAAAAAAAGAAGGGAGGATTTAATTCCCCCCTTGCTGTTTTTCACATGCCTGTTTTGATTCGGGAATGCCCTCAGCGTTTCGCCGCCCTGAAAGCCACAGCCCCCGCGAAAATCAGAACCGCAAAGAGTCCGACTCCCGCCTCACATCCTCCGCCGGAAGAGCCGACCCCGATAGCCTCATCCGCAGTGCCGGAGTCATCATCAGTTTCGCTTGCGTCCCCGCTAACGTCCGCTACAGACAGTTCCGGGACTACAATCTCAAAGCCCGCTCCATTTCTCCAGTCGATAAAACGCGGGTTGATGTGAATCGTGTAGACGTTTGTCGTGTTTGGTACAAGCGAAATATTCTCAATCAGGAATGAATCGCCGACATCATCATCAGTAAGCAGGCTGTAATCTCCACTCACACTCGCCAAAGCTCCGGGCTTGTAGTTGAAGCCGTAGAAATACACTTCCGGATAATATTCGCTGCCGTTGTACTCTACCGAACATTCAACAGGAATGGTATACGGGAAAACGTCAGGCGAAATACTGTCAACAAGCTCCGCAAGCACCGACATGAAGTAAAGAATCTCGATGTCCTCGAAAGTATCGAATGTTACGTTGACCTCAAGAGTCCCGCTCTTGTCGTATACGCTCATGGCCGAGTTCACATCCTCAGAGCCTGCAACTTTTTCCCCGCGCCTGTAAACCGTACGGAATACTGACCCTTTCGGTGTCGGGTTGAGTGTAGTTGCTGACGCTTTGAATGACGGCGATGATAACTTCTCCGCTTCAGCAGGCGGAATTATGTGGAAGCCTATATAGCCCTCGTTGTTTCCTCCTACATCTACTACTGTGCCGTTTGCCGAAAGCCTCGACTCGTGAACCTCGCCGAGTTTCTGCTCAGGGTCAACCTCAACATAGAAGTAATAATCCCCTTTCGGCAGAGTTTCGGGGACATCCCACGTAAACACCGCCCATCCTTTATTGGCGTTGCTGTCGGCGTTGTTCCATCCTCCGAGAGACATTGTTACGGTCTGAATCTCTTTGAGGTTGTTCATTGTGGCGCGGGGAGTATCGGCTTTGAAGTCTTTTTTGGCGACGTATGAGAGTCTCACGTCAAACTCTCCTGTGTCGAGGAAACTGGCGTTGTACAAGGGGACTCTTATCTGATACGTTAATCCGCCGACAAACTGAGAGTCGGAGTCAAGAGCGATCTTTGGGACATAGAAGCACACTCCGCGCATTATCGAGGCTGAAGAATGCCGGGGATTCGCCCTGAGAGTCGCGCCGTTACGGACATATTTGTGCGGAAGGACTAACGCCGGGTCAGGATACTTGCGGTAAATGCTTCCCTCGCTCCATAGTGCTTGGGCATCGTACTCAAGATCAAGCGTTACGGCTGTCCCGATTCTCATTACTCCCTCGCGAGTCGTGTAAGGCATGACGCTTAATGTATGCCCCGCCGCGCTATCGGGAAGAGTACTGCGCCCCTGCACCGTCATTTCGATTCCCTCGCTGGTCGAGTAAGTTTTCGTGAATGACTCATTGTGCGAGGAGTACGGCGGGAGTCCTGTAGGATTGTCAATGCCGACATAAGAAGCCGCCGCCGTGATTGCTTTTGACAGAAGACTCTTCTTTATGTTCTCGTCATACTTCTGTTCCTCAATGCTTGTCTTGTCGAATGATAAAGTCCGTCTTGAGTAAGACTTGCTCCAAGCCACAGTGTAAGGAGCAGGCATTAATACTCCGTAGGGATTGTAGCCTTCAATGCCCGTTACAGACACGGGATATGAGAAGAAATTTCCTTCCTCGTGGCGTTCATTGTAGCTGTAATTCGCTTCTGAAGTTCCTATTACCATATTCGAGGTGTCGTACATTGAGAACGTCAGGTACTCTTCCCGGCTGTCTGCTGAGACAGTGCCGTTCATCGGATCGACTCTAGGCCCTTTCTTGAACCATGACGGGAGCGGGTCATTCAGTATCTTGTACCGCCAAATATATTGAGGGGCTGCGTACATGACAGTGCGGTCTGAGTTCTGGGCTATTATGTCGTCCCTCATGGATGCCTTGTAGGCGTTCTTGGTGGAGTTTGTCGTTACCTTGTTGATGGTGTCGGTTATGGCATCCATTACGGTATTCAAAGCTCCGGCGACAGGTTTCACTCTTGGATCAAAATTGCCGATGATGTTCGCGCCGACCGTGTTGAATTTCAGGTAAGCATGAACATATTTTCCCGCACCCCTGAGAAGTGCTATTGTCTCTGTCGTTGAAGCCATACCGAATGACACGGATGTATCCTCAGCCCTTGAGCTTGCGTTGCTGTAGCGTATTCGGAGGAAGCCGTTGTCCTCGTCATTGTCAAAATCGCTGAAGGTGTAATTTATCGGCTCTGCTGTGAGATTTCCGGCGGTGTCAACATTGTCGACATGATACGGGAACGCCTGAACTACCACGATAAATGCCTGGTCGTGTTTGTCGACAGTTTTCTGAGGTGTTCCGAGCATTAGTGATCCGTTGGCGAAATCTCCCGTTATGAGCGCGCCTTTTCTGCCTGTGTTTGCGGTTGAATCGTTGTAGACATCCTGACGGTCTCCGAATTTCGAGAAATTTTTGCTGTCGTCAAGTTTTGTGGGAATGACAAATACCCGGCTCACGTCATCGTCCACATGGCTTATGGCGATGTCATCAACGAGCTTTGCTTTTCCGTATGTGCCTGTCAGAGGCCCGGCGGTGATTGAGAAGTCCTCAGCGATTAAATAGCGTCCGTTTGTGAAGGTAACCGCGTAACCGAAAACGCTTGTGTCTCCCGGTCCGCCCTTCATGGTGTTTTTGTCTCGCTTGGGCTTTATTGTTCCTTTCTCGCAGTACCATCTTTCGAGTCTGGGATGAGCAACGCCCGCGCTTCTTTCAGGGAAGAAAAGCCCGACTATCTCATCTTTCCCATCGCCGTCGAGGTCAGCCCTTGTAGCAATGCACGCTGTCTGAGTCTGTGTGAAGGAATCGCACTCATAGCTCCATTTCTTTGTGTCTTTGTTGTACTTTATGATTCCGACTCTCATGTCGCTCTCGTAAGTCCTGCCGACAAAAGCCGCCTCATCATATCCATCGCCGTCAAAATCCACGACAACAATATTAGGACATGCCTGACGATAGCCCATATCGCTGTTCGCATCGTCGCCGTCATGGATAAGTATTGCGTAAATCCGGGATACTGCCAGTCTTGAGCCGTTGCTTGTTACGCTGTAAATGAACACCCGCGCATAGCCGTTATCATGGAAGCCTACGGCAAACTCATTCTTGTAGCCGTCGCCGTCAATGTCTCCCGCGCCGATGCAGACTCCGTGAATGCCGTTGTCGTAGTTGAAGAGCTTGAACTCGTTATTGCTGTCCTAGTTCACAATATCTACATGCGCTCCTCCGCTGCCGCCGCTGGTTTCGGATCTGCTGCCCGAAATGAATCCAACGCGCAGACTTCCGCTCATCGCCATTATATCGGTTACAGCGTAGACAAAAACGTCTCTGTCCTCCATGCCCTTAATCGTCATGAGAGCATTGCCCCAGATGTTGCAGCGGTTAGGGGTTCGCTGATTGTCAGCGTAGGGGACGATCGTTGCGCTCAGGTCGGAAGAGTCTGTGTGAATCCTGTTGACCCCGTACACACTGAGGTAATCAGTGCCCAGATACGAATGACCCGCGATTGTGTGCATTAAGTTGCGGTTCATTCCGAAACGTTTGGCCGAGACTGAAAGATTCATTCTCTGAACAACATTTGCTCTCTTTCCGCCTAACGGTGTTGAGTACAGCGCAGAGTCTTGCAATGTATGCTGTTTGAGCCGTATACCAGTAGTGCCGATCGTGAAGACAATAGACCGCGCCGCAGATATGCCGGAACCGTTTGAACGCTGCTCGTAAAGCAAAAGGGAATGTTTCGGAAGCTCCTGATACTCTGAGCCGGTCGCCTCTTTGATAACGTCTTGTATTTAGGACAGGGCTTTTCCGTTAATCATAACAGACGCGGAGGCCGGAATAAAATTGAATGCGCTGAAGGAAATTGAGGCTGTCAAAAAAAGAATGGCAAATGCATTAATCCTTCTCAAGATTACTCATCTCTTTATGAGGATTTTGTGCAAGGGATACTAATTGCGGTAATTATAATTCTGCGGGGACATATTTTCAATTGAGGCAAACAAAATAAGAGGAGATTTGATTCTCCCCTTACTGTTTTTACATTTGCTGTTAAATTTCGGGACTGCTATTTTTCTTTCGCTTTCCTGAAAATGAACGCCCCTGCAAGAATCAGAGCTGCGGAAATTCCTGCGCCTGCCTCACAGCCTCCGCTTGTAGAGCCAATGCCGATTACTTCCGATCCGCCGGATTCATCACCGCCGGAGTCATCATCCGCTCCGCTTGCGTCTTCGCTTACGTCCGCTACGGACAATTCCGGGACTACAATCTCAAAGCCCACACCGTTCCTCCACTCCATGAAGCTCGGGTTCATGTGGATTGTATAGACATTGCGCGTGTGGGGCACGAGCGAAATATTCTCGATGAGGAAAGCCTCGCCGATCGCGTCATCCGAGAGAAGGCTTTCATCACCGTTCACGCTGTCCATCGCCCCGGGCTTGTAGTTGAAGCCGTAAAGGTAGACTTCGGGGTAATATTCATCGCCGTTGTACTCTACCTCGCACTCTACGGGTACGGTGTACGGTAATGCGTCAGGCGATGTGCTGTTTACCGTCTCCCAAAGAAGGGAAAGGAAGTACAGGATTCCGATTTCGTCATAGCCCTGAAATGTTACGTTCACGTTGATCTTTCCGTTCTTGTCTGGCACTCTGACAGCCGATTCAACGTTCCCAGAGCCAGCATCGCCCGGCCTGTAAGCAGTGCGGAACACAGCCCCTTTCGGCGTTGGGTTGAGTGAGCTTTCTGACGCTTTAATGCCTGCTAATTTCACCGCGTCCGCAGCCTGCGTTATATGGAAGCCGATATAGCCCTCGTTGTTTCCGCCGATATCTGTTAATGTCCCGTCATCTGACAGCCTGGACTCATGGACTTCTTCGAGATGTTTGCCGGGGTCTATCTGAACGTAGAAGTAATAATCCCCTTTCTCCAGAGTTTGGGGAACGTCCCAGGTAAATTCCGCCCATCCCTTGTTGGCACTGCTTTTCGCGTTGCTCCAGCCTCCCATGGACATTGTTATGGTCTGAATCGGCTGGAGTTTGTCCATTGTCGTGCGGGGATTTTCCGCGTCAAAGGCATCTTTGGAGACATATGAGAGTCTCACCTCAAAATCTCCCGTGTCAAGGAAGCTGGCGTTGTACAGCGGGACGCTTATCTTGTACGTTAATCCGCCGAGTAACTGCGAGTTTGAGTCAAGCGCAAGCTCCGGGACATAGTACCTGATGCCGCGTAGTAATGACGCTGAGGCATGCCTCGGGTTGGTGTCGATAGTCCCTCCGTTTCGTATATACTTGCGCGGAAGGACAAGCGCGGGGTCAGGGAATTTGCGGTAAATGCTTCCCTTGCTCCATAAAGCCTCGGTGTCGTAGTCCAAGGCAAGCTCTACGGCTGTGGCGACTCTCATTACCCCCTCGCGGGTAACGTAAGGCATGGCCTTCAATGTATGCCCGGCCGCATTGCTGGGAAGGGTGCTTCTGGCCTGAATCTTCATCTCCAGCGTCTCGTTCGTTGAGTAAGCCTTTGTGAACGACTCATTGTGCGAGGTGTACGGCGGGAGTCCTGTGGGATCGTCCGCTCCGAACAGTGCCGCGACCGCAGAAATGAGTTTTGACAGTCCGCTCTTCTTGACCTGCTCATCGTATGTCTGGGACTCTATCTTTTCCTGCTCGAAGTGCAGAGTCCTCGTTGTCGGCGATTTTGACCAAGCCACAGTGAAAACATTGCTCATAAGCTTTCCGCCCTCGTGGTAGCCGTCTGTGCTTGTTACTGAGACAGGATAGGAGAAGAAGTTTCCTTCCTCGTGCCGCTCGTTGTAGCTGTAATTCGCCTCCGATGACCCTATGACCATCTGCGCGGAGTCAAACATCGAGAACGTTAGGTAATTTTCCTGTCTGTCCGCGCTCACAGGCCCGTTTATCTGGTCAGCCCTCGGCCCTTTCCTGAACCATGAAGGAAGCGGGTCATTCAGAATCCTGTACCTCCAAATATACTGGGGGGCAGTGTACATTATTGTGCGGTCCGTGTTCTGGGCTACTATTTCGTCCGTTATGGATTCCCTGCGGGCGGATCTCGTCGCTTTTGTCGTGGTCTCGTCTATCCTGTCGGTGATGAAATCCATTATGCTGTTCGCGACACTCGCGCCTGCCTTTATCCTGGGGTCGAAATTCCCCGCGATATTCGCCTGCGCGGTTTTGAAACTCAGGTAGCCGTGAACAAATTGTCCGGCATCGCCGAGAACCGCTATAGTCTCAGTTGTCGAAGCCATGCCGAATGACACCGTTTTGTCCACAGACTTCGTGCTTGTGTTGGAGTACGTTATTCTCAGATAGCCGTTGCCCTCGTCCCTGTCGAATTCGCTGTAGGTGTAGTTGACCGGCCGCACTGTGTCGTGAAGGAGGTTTCCATGTGTGTCAACATTGTCAACATGGTACGGG
The DNA here is from genome assembly GCA_017540085.1 of Synergistaceae bacterium. NCBI lineage: Bacteria > Thermotogati > Synergistota > Synergistia > Synergistales > Synergistaceae > Synergistaceae bacterium. The sequence continues at coordinate 67,471 of JAFYBQ010000042.1, forward strand.
AACGCCTGAATGACCGCGACAAAACTCTCGTCATGCTTGTCAACAGTTTTCTTCGGCTTGTCGAGCATGAGGGACTCATTCGCGAAATCCCCCGTTATGACCGCGCCGCGTCTGGCTGGGTCATTGCCTTTGGCCTCGTAGAGCTTCTTTGCCTCGCCGAAACCCGCGAATCTCCCGTCTTCGAATTTCGCGGAAATGACAAACACCCTGCTTGCTTCCTCGTTGACATGGCTTATTACGATGTCCTCAGCGAGCTTCACTTTTCCCTTTGTCCCGGTAACAGGCCCGGCGGTTATGCAGAAGTCCTCAGCGATCTTGTAATACTGATTGTAGGCATCGCCGGCAACTGAGTACCCTAAAATGCTTTCTGTGGCTAAGTGGGAAATGTTTGATCGTGGCCGTATTGAGCCATTCTCGCAGTACCAGTATTCGAGATGTGGATACAAAGCACCGTTGACTTCAATGAAGATGAGTATAGCAAGCTCGTCTTTGCCGTCGCCGTCAAAATCCCATCTGGCTGCTTTGCACGCGCTCTCATTGTGGGCGAATCTGTAATCCGAATCGAGTTCCCAGTTTTTTGTGTCTTTATTGTAGGATATGATAGTAACTCTCATATGATTGTTGGCTTCTCCGTATGGGAAAACTTTGTTCACGAACGCGGCCTCGTCTTTTCCGTCTCCGTTAAAATCCCCGGCGACAACAATCGGGCTTGCCTGGTGGTTGGCGACTGTACTCCAGTAGCCAGCCTCATGAAGTAAATGGGTATATCGGTGCTGGACGTTCAGCTGGCCTTCTGCGAAGGTTACAGTGTAGAAGTAAGCATAAACCCTGTCATTGTCGTTCCAGCACAAAGCTATGTCGTTCCTGTAGCCGTCTCCGTCAAAATCGCCCCCGGCAATCCCGGCTCCGCGTATGCCGTTGTTGTAGTCAAAGATTTTCCAGCCGAGTCTGTCCGAGCCATTGATGCGTATAAGTTCCTCCATGTTTGTGCCTGTCTCATTTCTTTGAACCGCGGAGAAGTTAAAATAAAGGCTTCCGCTCCCCGCCATAACGCTGCTGTGGACGTGAACAAAAATGTCGTCCGATATTCCTTTGACAGTCAGACAGGCGTTTCCCCAGATGCTGCGGTTTTCAAAAGTGCTGCGATTCATCGGAGATGACGTTACGTGTATATCCGCGCTGTTTTCTGTGCCGGAAGTTTCAAGCGTCCTTGTGCCGTGATAGCTGTCGCAGTATTCACCTCCGGCAATGGAGTAGAAGATATTGCGCCTCATCCCGAAACGTTTGTTTGACACAGAGACATCCATTTTCTGCACAACGTTTTCTCTTGGGCTTAATACCGGGTTGGAGTGGGCGTAGGAGGCACCACTGCCGGTCAGTTTGTACTCCTTCCTCATTGAGCCGTCATTGCTGACCGTGAATATGCGGGGGGAATAGTTAATCCCGCCGTTGCCGGTGAAGCGCTCATAGAGCAGAATGGAATGTTTCGGAAGCTCCGGGAACTCTGAGCGTGTCGCGGCCTTCACCACGTCGCTGATTTCGGACAGCGGTGTTCCGCCGATTGTAACTGACGCTGAGGCCGGCCATGTGCTGAACTCGCAGAAGAATAATAATGCCGCCAAAAACAGAACGGCAGATAAATTAATTCTTCTCAAAATTTTTCATCTCCTTTATGGGATTTTATTTGAATGATTATAATTCCGTGAAAATATATTTTCAATTACGGCAAAAAATAAGAGGAGATTTGCTTTTCCCCTTATCGTTATTCAGATGGCCGATTGCGATTCAGCTAACGTTTTCCGGCTTTTGTCTCAATCGCTGACATTAACGACTCGAAAACCGCGTTAAACGATTTGAGTCCGTCAGCAAGCGGTATAAATTTTCGGGCTGAGTGTCTTCTTTCTGTTCTGTGTTATCGATATTGTAGCCGTCAAGTGATTTCCCGTCCTGTATGAGTGCTTCAAGCTCTTCAACTGTCGAAAGCTGCGCCGAATTTGCCCAAGTCATCACAGATTCGATCATAACGGGACTGCCATTCGCGTAATTAACAAATCTTGCGTCATCAACTCCCCCATGAATCGGACTCGCCGCAAGTTTCCCGGCAATATCCCCGAACATTTCATCAATCCGCGAGAACATAAAGCCCATTCCGTTTGTGGGAGGCCGTCTAAATCCTCACCGTTATAGCTCATTATGAACGAGCTGAATTTTTCCCGCATGTCCTTTACACGTGTCAACTTCTCTTCAACACGTTCGACTCCTTTTTTGGCGGTAACACTGCTCATCAAGTTTACTGTGTCAGAACCGTTGATTTTATCCTTCACCATCGATACTTCGGAGCCGTCAATAAAACGTGTCATCTTTTCGTCTGTTACCCAGTAACCCGAAATTTCTTCGCCCGTTTCCTCGTCATACTTAATCCCGTATGCCTCCGCAACATTCCAGTCTTCACCGCGCATTAATCTGTCTCTTGCGCGTTCAAGAACTTTCGTACCGTCAGGGCTTTCATTCGTGAGGTTAGTATAAGGCTTGTCCACTTTCTGGCCTGAAATCTGAGCGAGTCCCTCATTCATTTTCAGCGATGCTCCGGCAAGAGATTCGCGGAGTTCCTCATACTCAATCTGCATATTGATTCGGTCAAGGGCGGTAAGGTCAGTATTTGAGGCTTTCTTCACGAGTTCGTGCATTTTTTCGAGGGTGCTTTCGACTTTCGACAGCGATTTGCTCATCAGTTCTGCAACGTCCTGAACCTGTGAGCTTCCGCCTGTGAGACGGTTTGATTTGTGCGTCCTAGTCATATTGATTCGCTTGCCAAGCTCAGAGATTGATACGGAGTCCTGAAGGTCATTCGTATTCGGGATTGTGATTGATGTGTGATGAGTGCGCTGTGAATTGGGCATTTGCGCGGTGTAACTTGTGAGACCGTTAATCTGCATGTGGGAATCCTCCTTTGTCTTATGCCTTTATAGCGCGGGAAAAAAAATCAACCCTTCTCACAAATCAACATGGCCGATGACCTTCAGCGGGTGCAGACTGAGTACATCATCGCCGTACTGCACATCAATTTTTCCGTCCTGATTGACCACAAACTGCCTGCCGTTATTGCCTTCTACAATGTCGCCGGGTTCGCACCAGTTTTCACCGTCCGGGTCGCACAACTTTTTGCACCAGTTATCATTCTGGAACGGCCTCCAGTAGCTGTCATATTCTTCTCTGTCCATTAGGGGATAACCTTTGCATTCAGGATTGAAATACAGCTCCATAGTTTTGTCATGCGCCGTGAACGTAAAAAATCTAGGCTGGACTCCTGCTGCTTCAAGGTACTCTGTCTGCTTTGAGGCCGGAATATCTCTCCATGCGTGCCAATACAATCCTGACCAGAAATTCGCAATCATCAAAAAACCGTGTGGATACCCTTTGCTATAGCTATGTGGAGGAAACGCGCTAACTTACTTTACTTTTACCCTTTTGTTTCTTAAAATGTGCAATACATAAACAAATGGGCGTTCTGTAAAAGGAACGGATAAATACACAACAGTCTTAGAGCTGTTTACACAAAGTAAGCGGGTGAGCCTTTAAGGTTCTACCGGATAGAGGCTGAAGTAAACCAGCCCCGGCGAATAAGGGTATTCTGAAGCGGTAATATGCGTGTTCAGACATTAGCCCGTGTACCAATCTTCACCGAAAGCCCCTGCCTTTAGGTGTGGGGGTGTTTACGAAGTCTGCTGTTGAAGATTTCAGCAGGGTTAATGTGATGGTACTTTGCGTTCTGTATTTGTGTGTACAGGCTCATCAGTCCTGCGTAACGGTTCGTATGTATCATCAGGCGTTCTCCGTTTCTCCTCGCGGATAATCCTTCAGGTATTCCAGCAGAGGCTCTGCGGCTTTTGCGAGTGCCTGATTTGCCGGGTTAGTGCTGTCTCTGTTGCGCCTGACGACTTCGGGAAGATAGTAGCTCGTGTAATCATGCGTCCCGTTCTGCCAGTCGAGTCCGTCAGCCTGCATGTATTCACGCGCCATGTCAATAGCCTCACACGCTTCACTTGCGCCCATAGGATCATCGCGGTAAATATATGCTGCAAGGGCTATCATTTCTTCGTAGCTTGCATTAGCCGGGTCAATTTTATTGACTTCGACTTTTACAATTTCGTTGCAGTCAATGAAGTCTTTGTAATGCGGTGAGGCGGTCGTTACGGCAGACATTTGGAGATAAATTACAGGGTTATCCTCTGGTGAATTCTCATCGTAGAGAGCTGCGAACTGATAATCGTAATCGTCGCCCGCCGTATAAAATACTCCGGTCTGCGGGTCAAAAGTTTTAGTTCCGCCCGTGAACATCACTCCGCCAGCATTGCAGAATCTAATTCCTTCAGGCAAATTTTCTCCTTTCCATTGCAACTTCTCTTCTTCCGTGAGTTTGATGACAGTCGTTGCGCCTGTGCTTTGTGCTTCCTGTGAAGAGAGCCGGCTCATCATTACGGCGGATTTGACTCCGTTGTCGGCTGTAATGTTTGCGGGAATGTTTGAGTCAGTTCGGGGGGATTGTGATTTTTCCGAGTCAATGAAATCTGCGAATGACCGTCTTGCGTTTTCCTTTGCCTTGCTTCTGAGCTTTGAGAGAGTCTCATTGTAGATCGGACTGCTTAACAGATTCTGAATTTCCATGTCGTTTGATGCTCCTTGTAGTGTTGTAGTGTCATCATTATGACTGTCGGACAATACCCCCCCACCCCACCC